>JAGXAR010000092.1 GCA_018971525.1 Nitrospirota bacterium | reverse complement strand
CACAAGAGAAAACTCTGTTACAGGAGTGTGATCGTCGGGCTGCTCGCGCTCCTCTCATTTATCAGTTATGAATGGAGCTCGCTCGTCCCGAACGCCAATGCGATTCCGGCCTTCGCCCGCAAGTATGGGTTTTCGTGCAATGTCTGCCACGTCCCCGGCTTCCCGAAGTTGAACGACACGGGGAACATCTTCCGCGATCAAGGCTTTCAGTTGGGAACGGAAGGCGATCTGCCGACGCATGAAGGGATCACGATGGGCTTCTGGCCGGTCTCAATGCGAACCACGGTCGGGTACCAAGCGGCGAGCGTCCGGACTGATGGCAAGGGCATCACGACGGGCGGGTTCGGCTTCACCGGTCTCGATATCTTAAGTTTTGGGTCCCTCCATCGCGATATTGCGTTTGGGATCGTCTTTACCCCTGGCTTGGGGAGTGCCGGATTCGGAACGGGCGCCAGTGACAGCGACCTGGAGTCGGCCTTCGTCCGGCTCATGCGGCTGGAACGGTTCGTAGGCGTCAAGAGTGAGCCCGGCGACTATCTCCTGAACCTGAAGGTGGGCAAGTTCGAGTTGGATGTGCCCTTCAGCGAGAAGCGCAGTCCGACGCTCAACTCAGTGTTTGCGATGTATCACTATCAGCCAGGCACGCCCTTCACCTCCACGATAAGCGGGACCTCCACCAGTTCCTATCTCAATCCAAACTCCTTTGAGATCGGCGAAAACTCGCCAGGCGCTGAGGTGGCCGGAATTAAAAAAACAGCCGCGACCTCAGGCTATTTCCGGTACAGCCTGGCGGCACTTTCCACGAACACATTCTCTGGCCCTCTCAGTGGATGCCCTCCAGGGACCACCTGTGGCACTGGCGGCCGAAACGTGAATTTCTTTGGCCATATGACACAGTCATTTGGAGGCTATGGAATCGTGACTGGTCACCGGATCGGGGTCTTCGGGGCCTATGGGAATGCGCCCACCATGGTGAATGCCACCTGTCCGACCTGCCAGGCGGTGGCGGGGAGCGGCCAACCGTTTAGTCGCGTGGGGGTGGATGTGAGTCTCACCTTCGACGGCCAGTGGAACCTCTTTGGTGCGATGATGCGCGGCAACGACAGCAAGAACATGTTCGTATCGCAGGGCATCGTCAATGCGCAGAACGCGTCATGGAACGGGGCCTTCGTCGAGTTGGATTGGTACCCGACCCTGCTCCCGCTGTTCGATGCGCCGGGCTGGTTGTTTTCCTATCGCTATGACGTGATCCGGAACGACCGCCAGGGTGACCCGACCTTCGCGAAGAACTACAACAACGTCGACTCCCATACCTTCCTGGCCCGCTATTACATCCACCAGTCAAGCCGGACCGATATTGCGCTCCATTTGGAATACAACACCTACCGCACAGTAGGCGTAGGGGCAGCCAATGTTGTGACGCCGGGAAGTGGGACGTGCGCTCCCGCGTGCGGGAATTTGCTGGGCCAAACGATGCTAGCGGGCCTTGACTTTGCCTTCTGATCCGTTGATGTGGAGCAACGCACTTAGTCTGAAGGAAGATGAAGAGAAGGAGGATAGGAGATGAAACAAGCTGATCGAATGGCATTAGCATTGCTCGGTATGCTGGTTGTTATTTACGCGCCCGGCACCACTCATGCCGAAGAACAAAAGCAACTAGCTCAGGCAGGACACAAAGTGGTCAAGGAGAACGCAACGAAAGGGGCCGAAGAGCCGAAGGTTACAATCGAACAAGCGATTCACAATGCTCTGGAAAGTGTGCCTGGGCGCGTGCATGAGTTGGAAGTAGTTCATAAGAGCGGCAAGCTAGCATGGCAAGTGGAAGTCATCACTCCCGAAGGGCGTCACTTCATCGTTTATGTGGATGGCGCCACGGGAGCCGTCACGCACACGGAAGAGAAAACGATTGAGAAGCTTGCCGGCGATCCGACCAAGGGCAAGGTAGTCTTTGAGAAACACTGCACAAGCTGCCATGGGCCGGACGGAAAAGGGACGGGACCGCTCGGGCAGTCGCTGACTCCCCCTGCCGCTGATTATACGTCTGAGTCGAGCAGGCAGAAGTCCGATGCGGAACTGTTTCACGCGATCCAGGAAGGCCGACCCGGGACCGCGATGCGGAGTTTCAGGAAACTGGGGCTCTCAAAACAGGAGATACGAGATGTGCTGGCCTACGTGCGCGTCTTAAGTCGCGGACAGGACAAATAGGCGACCAAGAGAGTTCACCCGGTCCCCCTCGCGCGTAGAGACGTGACCTTGGTGCTGAGTGTCACTCTTCTCTGGAAGTAAGAGTACGTACGGGGGCGGCACTCGGTCTGGCCGAACGATGCTTGTTGATCTAGGCTTTGCGTACAAAATGAACGACACATGCGGACAAGGGCGGCTGGGATCTGTCTTGCCTGGCTCGATCTCGCTCGAGGCGCTGTTCATGGGGTGTTTCTTTCAGCTCATCCCGACCAGTTTAGAACAATGTCGCACCGCTCATCATGATCCAGCCCTCCTGCTGGGAGGGCCGGCAGCAGATACGCTCACTCGATTCAAGTCACGAGGGTGACCAGGATGCAAACAATGGCTACAGCTCGACGCGCCCCTGTGCGAGTGAATCCACACAAGATGTTGATTGTGCCCCTGCTGCTTGTGGCAGCGGTGAGTCTCGGGACAGCGCCGGCCACCAGAGTGGCCTGCGGACTGTGTGAGCAGGCGGACCGCTTTGTCCGGTTGCAAACGGTCACCACTGACAGTCGCCCGGTGAACTCCCAGCGATTCACGCATCCGTTCGCCCTGAGCGCTGAGGACTGGAAATCCATCCTCACGGAGTTGCACGTCCAGCACCAGGCCGAAGGACTGCTGTTACCCGTGCCGCCAGGGCCGGTGGTGCCGGCCTTCACAGAAGAGGAAGTCAGCTATCTTAGCGTGACGTTGAGCAAAGCGTTTGCTCAAGCGCAACCCAATGAATGGGTTGTGTTTGGGCTAAGTCGAGCGACCTCACAGGGACTCACCGAAGTCACCACCGGCGGAGGGTATGTAGATGGATCCTTGCTGCATATCGTGTTGGCCAACTATCGGAAGGCCGTCAGCATGCCCGGTACGCGCCAGTTACTGTGGGAGCGCCCCTTACGTCCCGACGCCGGCTCTGCGTACGATCTGGTCGCTGGCAACCATCAGACAATCGTGCGAGATGCCGGTTTCGTGGCCGGCCTCCTGTCTTCCGCCCCCTCCGAACTCGCGATTGCGTATCAAGCGCTCCTGTTGGGAGAGCCGGCCGCGGCCTCAGAGACTGAGAAGAGCTCGGCCGCGAATCAGTTGCCCATTCGCCCTCCCACGATCATCGCGCCGCCCTTGTCCATCGAGGACCGGCTCCAAGTGCTGAAACGGTTGCAGGCACAAGGGCTGATTACGGAGGAAGAATATCGAGCCAAGAAGCAGCAGGTGCTCGACCAATTCTAAGCCGGTGTGTCTCGCGTACATAGCGATCATGATCGTGCGACGCGATCATCGGTGAGGTGTTCCATAGTCGTGAGAGAATCCTTGGCTGCGCCTATTCGCGATCCTTCAGTGGCAGGCAGAGATGACACAGTCTGCTGGTCGACAACGGGAAGGATCACAACGAATGCCCATCACGTATGAGGGTGTCCCGCAGTGTTAGCGCGAATGGCTCTCCGCTCGGTCTTGCAGGCAGGTGCACAGGGCGTTTGCTGGATTTGCATGGTGCTGGTTGCTCATCGGAATGTGGTCCGTGCTGATACCGCCTGGCGCAATGGGCCGAGATGCACGACTTGAAGTGCTCCCGCTCAGGCCGTTCAACGTCGGCATCGCGCTCCGCCGACCTTCAGCCCAATGGTGGAGGTCAGGTGAGCAGGTAACTTCTTCCCCTGAGGGATGTTCAATCGGATGAAGTTCATTGAGCCCACCGGTTATGACAATTCAGCAAGCAGGGACGACTTGTGAACTTCTTGCACGCGCCGGAGGGAAAGGGTTACGAACGTTTCCGATCGCATCGGGTTTACCTCTTCCTGTCTGCCGGCGGCGCCCTCCTCCTGCTCGTGATGTTCTTGCTGTTGTCAGCGCCGGTCATGGCGCAAGAACGGATTCTAGAACTGTTTCCCGTTACCCCTCTCAGCCTGGATCTGGCGCTCCACTCAATTGTGGAGCCACATTCCGATCACCTCATTTCTGTTCAAACCGGTGCCACGATGCTTCGCTATGGTGACGCCGAAATACGCGGGTTGTATAGATATCTGAATCAACACAGCGGGGAGGAATTTTTTCATGAACATATCCTGCTTCTCAATGGTCGTTGGAACAATTTCCTGGATCTGCTGGATGTCTCGGAGGACTGGCGTGTCGGCCGGTTTCTCAAGCATCTGCTGTTCGGTCCCCTCGAGGACCGGGTCGTTCCTTATTTGGGTCTGCTGGCGGGACCGGTTCTCCCGGTCGGCCATTCGGACGTAGGCTATTGGTACGGAGGCCAAATCGGGGTCCGATTTCTCGTGAGCACCGGTATTGCGCTCGACATGGGACTCGAATACAGCCGGTTCGGAGAAGGTTTTCGCAGTGACGACCTGAAAGCCGCGCAGTTTATATTATTTACAGGACTCGACTTTTAATCTGGTGTGACGACTTGGCTGTAGGAGTATCGCGACGGATAAGTGCGCGAGGGCGGCTGTCGGCATGAGAATAAGGCTGCACAGAATCATCCCGTATGGCCTGTTGGGGTGTCTGCTGTTGCAGGGTTGCGGGTTGGTGTTCGATGCGATTCAAAAGACGGGTTATGCCGGTTTCTCCCATGAAGTCGATGCCATTTGCAGGCGAGGCAGTTTGCACGTAGGCATCGAGGCCGAACCGCGTACTCCCTTCGTCTTTCCAGCCATCTGGACCGATGAAGGCGCTCGAGTCACCGGCTTGGATGTCCAGTTGATTCAGACGATCGTTGCGGCTCTTAGCCAGCGCTGCGATCGAACCATCAGTCCGGTAATCCATCTTGTCCGATCACGGGACTTGTTCGTCGATCTCAATGAGGGAAAAGTCGACATTTTTGCTTCGGCGATCGCGGCTAATGTGCCATGGCCCGCTGCAAACGGCGTTGCCTATTCGTTTCCCTACTTCTCGAATGCGGGTGTCACTGTGATCACGCGCTCTTCCGAGGTCGTCGAACGTGTACGTCGGAATCTCCAGGAGCAGAAGCCGTCTCAAGATAGCTTGCTGAAGCAGCTCGGCAACCAGGCGCTTGCCGGGCTTACCGTAGCGGTACAGGAGGGCTCCAGCTTTCACTCCTATGCGCAGATGAATCTGACGAAGAGTCGGCTTGTGCTATGCGATTCGCTTCCGGCCGCGTTCGAAACGAGCGATCCACGGATTGATGTGATATTGGGGGGAGTGCCGATCCTGGAGTTTCAGCTGACACGGTTGCGGAAGGACTGGCGATTCATCACCACGGAAGCCGGACAACCCCTGATTTTCATGCGTGAGCACTATGCCGTCGTCATGGATGAAGAAAGCTATCGCCTCCGGTGGCTCGTGAACAATCTGCTGTTTGAAATGAACGAATCGGGTCAGCTTGCCGAGTTGCAACACCATTGGCTGAAAGAGAGCTACGCCTATCCACGAAGAGCGGAAAGCGAAGGCCTTCCTTTTACAATCGAACGCATGGTCGAGCACTACAATCAAGGAGCGTGTAGATACGCCGCCACGTCGTAACATGAATTCAAGGATCATCCGCCGATCAAGGAAGCTGAGTCACATTGCGTTCATCATCATGCTGGCTGTCGAGTTCTCGCTTGTGGGACTATTTCCTTCGCCTCCTCGAATGACGGAAGCTTCGGTGAATGTCGACGTAACAGAGGTCGAACAAAGCGCATATCTGCTGGTGATGCTCTTGGATTCCGGCAGAATTGTGGTAGACCGTAATCAGACGTTGATTAATGACCGTCGTCTCGGCGATAAGGGTTTCACACCGGAGGTATTCGAAAACCAAGTGATAGAGGAACTGCGAGTGCGAACCGGGGTAGACATGAGATCGTTCGGTGAGGCCATCGTGCCTTCCCTGGCGCGCAGGTTTCTGCCGATACTCATGCAGGTCAGCAAAGAGACCGTGGCGTCCGCCCAACTCGTGATCAATCAGCGAGGCATCGGGTACAAGAATTTCATTCCCGCGAGTTTTGCACGGCTGGCCGCCAGCCGCTTTTCATCAAAGTCCCAGATCATTCTCAAACAGGTTGCGTTGCATCCGCGAAACCCCAAGAACACTCCGGATGTCTACGAAGAAAAGATGCTGAGCCGGTGGATAAACCAGTCCGGACGTGTCCAACCTCACTCGGAATATATTGAAGCGGCTGAGACGGGAAAAATTTTCCGTATGATGGTGCCGCTCTATTACGAGAAGGCTTGTCTGGAATGTCACGGTACTCCCGCAGGAATGCTGGACATTTCAGGGTATCCCAGGGAAGGATCTCGTGAAGGGGATCTGGCCGGTGCTATCAGCGTCCTGATACCCGTCTCCAGGCTGGCTGAAGCACCTGATCGGATGTTGAAATAGCTATGGAGGGCAGCATGGCATCATGACGTGTCTCAACTTACTGTGTATGGCTGGTCTCATCACGCTCACGATGAGTGCCGTGACGGAGGGGCAGAACGTGAGCCACTAAAATTGCGAGTTTCCTGCGGACGGCTGGAAGAAGCGAAGAACTTGAAAGCGCGAAACGGCGAGGCCCAGTCCGCTCCGGTCGAAGTCGTCGCTGCGGGTGGAAGGTTGTTTGAGGGCAAAAGCACATGTATCAACTGTCATGAGCAAAGCGGCGAGGGTGACGGCCTACAGGGATGCTGCTCACTCCCTCTCCCGGAAATTTCATCAACTGTGAGTTCCATACAGTGCGGTCGGACGGCGAATTGTTCCGGGCGATTAAGAACGGCGGCGCCGGTACCGGCATAGTGCCGCTCATCTGCGCGACCATCAATGAAGATGAGGCGTGAGGCCAGAGTTTTCCGTGAAAGGAGAACGGCTTGAAAGTGGGAGTTCTTGGTTCCGGTGATGTGGATAAGACACTGGCTAGCGGCTTTCTTACACATGGTCATGTCGTCACGACGGGCACACACTCGCCTGCCAAACTGGCGGATTGGGTAAAGCAGCATTCTCGATCAGTTCGGCTGGGAAACGGCGGAATGAGGAAGGCCGAGGCGTCCCGTGCGATTGAGCATTGTGTATGCTGTGGTGTATCCCCGGCTTCCTCAACAACGAGTGGGTTCACGCTTTTAAAATGTTGACCCAGGCATGAACCGCGGGGCTAACACCAGCCTCTGGCTACCCGTTCCCGCAGTATCTTGGCGAGATCCTCGGCCGTGATGCGCCTGGCGAAGCCCCAGGCCAGTTCGGAGTTCCACCGACGCCGTACACCAAGGCCGCTCTGGGCAAGTCTCACGGCTGTTTCGATCATCCATCCTGACCAATGATCCCTGTCCAACGCTGAAGTGGATCACGACAGCGACTACTTCGGCGCATCCTGAGCGCAGCGGAACCCGACATCACTGCGTCGGGCTGACGGCACATAGGCGTTGCGATTGGCCGAGGCGAGCACCGTCGGGGCGCTATTCCACGCTCCTCCACGGAGCGCACGCAAGGGTCCCGTGGCCGGCCCTCGTGGGTTGTGCTCCGGGCTGTGGTGATAATAATGCTCGTCGTAGCGGTCTTCCACCCACTCCCATACACTCCCTGCCATGTCGTAGACACCGTAGGGGCTCTTGCCCTTTTCAAAACTGCCGGCCTTGGCGAGCGCGGCATAACCTTTCATCGTCTCCTGTCCATAGTTGGCATGTCCGCGTGTCGGCGGGTCGTTCCCCCATGGATAGATCCGACCGTCGGTGCCCCGCGCCGCCTTTTCCCACTCGGCCTCTGTCGGCAACCGTTTGTCGGCCCACCGACAATAGGCAGCGGCATCATGCCAATCAACTCCAAGAACCGGCTTCTCCCCATTCTGGCCTCGTCTTGCTTCCTGCCACAAGAATGGGGGGTCGGGGTCTTCGCTCTTCAAGAACTTCGCATAATCCGCCACGGTGACCTCATACCTGTCGATGTAGAACGCATCGAGAGACACTCGGTGGGTCGGCTGCTCATCGGGACCAGCATCGTCCCGGCCCATGGTGAACTGCCCGGCAGAAATGAGGGCCATCGACGCCCTGTCTTGGCCGGCCACCTGGTGGTCCAGTTCGACAACGACTGTCTCAGCCTCTGTCGCACACGCCGGAGGGACTACCATCTGGATGAACAGAGGGAGCAGGCTGAGGAGAACGAATGGGAATGTCATCGTGTCACACCACGAGACGGTTCGCACCACGTCTTGAAAATAGGGGGGGCAACTGATCCCCTTGAACGGTTGTAGCACATCCGTTGTTAGTCAAGCACGTTATGACCGGCACCCAGGAACTAGGCCATTTAAGAGTTATGAACCTGCACTTCTGCGGCTGGGTTGGTCTGACATGGTTTGGACAAACTCCTGGAGTGTCAGATTGCCTGCCCACTACCTGATTTATTGATACCCACGATTGGGGTCCCGCTGCGCGCGAGGAAGGCTGACTCCAAACGCGGCAACATCAAGAAATAATGTCTGCCTACTACGCTATTTCCGCGTCCGCCACTCCCACGGCGGCACAGGCTGCGAAATAACCCACAATTCCTTTCGCACCTCTCTTGCTTCCGTTTTTATCCCTTCCAACGCCGTATTCCCGGGCGCTTACTTCCGATACCACCACCAGCCGTCTTTGACCAGCCTTCAATTGACGTTGGTTCCGTCAGCCAAGATCACACCCGCAAACGTACGTCCGTACTTGTCGTGGCCGTGCGTCTGAAGAGTGACTGCCTTCCCGAAGTCGAGGACCGAAGCGGCGTGCTTGACGTCGGCTTGGCCTTTCTCCGGGCAGTCGATGCCGTTCAAGCGGATGCGGCCAGGGTCCTGATTGTGCAGGACTTCAAGAGTGTCGTCGTGGATCACGCCGACGACTTGGCCGGAGAAGTCTGCATGGGCGAATGGGACAAGGATTACGGAGAGAAGAAGGCCGAGAAGCGGGAGAGGAATATGGAGTATTATGGAATTGCTCTCCACACGAATTATCGGGAGCACCTCACCTTCAACGGTGCGGAGTTGACTGCGCGATTACTCTTTACCGCACGCAACTTTCCACAGACTTTTGGCAACACTGTCCGGTTCAACTGCGATCCCCTGATCTTTGGAGTCTGTGTAGCTATAAACCGCATTACCACTTCCCATATGGCCAGAGAAGACCGTCAGCGCAAGCAACCGCACACGCTCTTCAACGCAGTCGAATTCACGTTGAGACTTCACTGACAAATGCGGGGGGCTCGGCTCGGTTTGTATTGTCTTGAAGTCCATCAATGCCCACAACTTCACCACCTCCCCATCGCGACGAATGGTGTCGGGATCCACATATACAGTGGATGCAGTCAATCGTTCTCCGACGTTGCCACTAACCGACACCCACTCCCCATACGCTGGTCCACTACCCAGCACCAGGAGTGTTATCACTGACCCGAAACTCAAAAAGTAGGCCGGCTGCAGCGTGAGAAATAGACCCGCGTGGTACGGTACCGAGCATTGGACCGGGAAGCGACGGAAGGGACGACTCGAGAAGGGCATGGAAGCCTCGCAGGGAGGCGTATTGTAGGGGGGCCACCAACCATGCACAAACGCCCCGAGGGCAGGTGGCGGTATTTCCGCACTCCTCCCACCTCTGGCAGGCTCCTATCTAGCGCGCCTCAAAAAATTGATCATCCATCCAGGTCCCTATTGCCAACTTCCATGGCCGCGATTAGACTGACCGGGACTGAGAGGTAGAACCGATGCCGTTCCTGATTGGCCTCGTCGCGCTTTTCATGCCGCGGTTGGTTGTAGCGCTCCTCTTTTTCTTCACGCAGTGGTTCTCCGGGATATTCGATTCTCTCCTCTGGCTGATTCTCGGCTTCATCTTCCTCCCCACGACACTCCTCTGGTATACCGCCGTTCAGCACTGGTTCAGCGGGCAGTGGACGCTCTGGCCCATCGTGGGCATTGTGATCGCGATTATGATTGACGTCTCGCCTGCAGGAAGTCGCCGCAGGGATTAGCCGCCATCACCTATGCGGTCGGGTCTCGCCACCATCCGCGATGTGCATCCCCTGCTTCGTTCTCTAACCACTCCAGCACGGTGGTTCCCCGGCTAAGGAGTAGGTGTGCGCTGCCCGCATAGCTCAGCATGAGGCCACGCAAGAGGGTCAGTCCCTGGGCGAGACAGAACCCAGAAGCATTTTTGGCCATTCCACGGACATGGCAGTCCCCTGACTACTTCCTAGGGGTGAAACGACTTAGTCTGATGCTTTCGATCGCGGACGACGAGCGAGGGGAGCCCCTCGTCATCCACCGAGAGGACTAGTCGTGTTTTGCCATCCACATCACGCACGGCTACTCCGGTCTCCCTGGAGATCCCGACCCACACCCGATCACTATCAAACTCATCGCGCATATGGAGGAATGGCTGCCCTTCTTCGTTAAAGGAGAGCAAGGCCCGCGTGTGCCCCTGCCGATCAATGAGGCGGAACTCCTTGGCGCTGATGACGGCGGGCACCTCCCCTGCCGGTTCTTGCGCAGTGACAAGGCCTCCGCCGACGAGACAAGCAGCGACAATTCCGCCAAGCAGTCCAGAGAGAACACTGACCGTGATAAGCACCCCTGTCTGTAGTCTGACCATGAGTCTTCTCCTTATTAATTATGTGTCCTCCGTTGCAGCGTTTTTCTTGGCACGCCTCTCGAAACGAACGTATGAGGGAACTGACGGCACAACTAGGCCGATCATGAGGCGGCGCGCTCATTCTACGTTCCGTCATAACTATCAGTTTACTAGGGTGGGAGCAAAATAAAAAAACCTGGAATATTTCGGTTCGACCCTCACATAGGATCTAGACCCGTTTAAGGGGGACAGATCATTCCCTAACAGACAAACAGGGCCGTCGGCCGATCTCATAGAGGCAGGTTACGGCGATCACCTTATGCACACAGTAGCCGTGCTTTACCTCATTCCCTGTTCTCGACTATTCTGTTTCGGCATCCGCCGGTATCTTCACAACGAGGAGGAGCAAGGGACATGGCATATCATGACCGGAGTCCCGGACAAATATCCCACTCAATCTCAGAGACGACCATCACGAGGCGCGGCTTTGTGATGGCGACGCTGGCCGCAGGCTTCGCCTTGGCGGTGCGGCCGGTCTCGGCTGAGACCATCACGACAGACCAGGCGGGGTTGACCGCTGGTGAAATCCAGATCCAAACCACCGATGGTTACATCCCGGCCTATCGAGCGAGGCCAGAGCAGGGATCGGCGCTGCCGGTTGTTCTCGTCGTACAAGAAATCTTCGGAGTCCATGAACACATCAAGGACATCTGTCGCCGATTCGCCAAGCTGGGCTGCGTAGCCATCGCGCCTGAGCTCTATGCCCGCCAAGGTGACGTCTCAAAGCTGTCCGACAGCCAGGAGATTGTCGCCAAAGTGGTCTCACAAGTGCCGGATGCGCAGGTCCTAGCGGATCTCGATGCAGCCGTGGCATGGGCCATAGAGTCGGGGGAAGGAAACGCCGAGAAACTCGGCATCACGGGCTTCTGTTGGGGAGGAAGAATCGTGTGGCTGTATGCGGCACACAATCCCAAACTGAAGGCGGGAGTGGCCTGGTATGGGAGGCTTACCGGCAAACCCAGTACCCTGCAACCGAAGCACCCCATTGACGAGGTCTCGGCCCTCAAAGTCCCGGTGCTGGGGCTCTATGGGGCGGAGGATCGTGGAATTCCGCTCGACACAGTTGAGCAAATGCGGCAGGCGCTGCAAACAGCGGGTAGCCGTTCACAGATCGTGGTCTATCCAAACACCCCGCATGGGTTCTATGCGGACTATCGGGCAAGCTACAGACAGGAACAGGCGGAGGATGGGTGGAGACGATTGCAGAACTGGTTTAAACAACATGGTGTTGCCTAATGTGCGTAATCGCCGTTCCGATACCCGTACACTCCGTGAAATCCTATCGTAGTTCCTTGAGTTGATTACAAAGGGAGGTCGGATCTCATGAGGAGTCTTCTGCTCTGGAGCCTGGCTGTGATCATCTGTGTTGTTGAAGTTCCTCACGTTCTTGGGAAGACAGCTACTCTTCAGGAATACCCGGTGCCTGCCGGTTCGCACCCGCATGATGTCGCTCCGGCCTCGGATGGGACGGTGTGGTACACGGCACAGGCCGCCGGAGAGTTGGGCCGGCTCGATCCGACCACTGGGGAAACGCGCCATATCAAGCTGGGACAGGGCTCGCGGCCTCACGGTGTGATTGTGGGACCCGACGGCGCGCCCTGGATCACAGATAGTGGCCTGAATGCCATCGTGCGAGTGGACCAGAAGACGGACGAGGTTCAAGTCTTTCCGTTGCCGAAAGGCCGTGAAGGAGCCAACCTCAATACTGCCACCTTCGATCGACGGGGGGTGCTCTGGTTCACAGGACAGGGTGGTGTCTATGGTTGCTTGGACCCGAAGATCAACCGCGTACAGGTGTTCGATGCACCAAGGGGAACGGGCCCGTATGGCATCGCAACAGCGCCTGACGGAATGGTGTATTACGCCTCGCTCGGAGGCAGTTATATTGCGCGTGTGGATCCAGACACAGGAACCGCTACGGTCATAGAACCGCCCACCATACGCCAAGGAGCTCGTCGGGTCTGGGCGGACAGCCGCAGCCACATCTGGGTCAGCGAATGGAATGCTGGACAGGTGGCGATGTATGACCCCGGCAACGGGCAATGGCGCGAATGGCGTGTGCCGGGTAATAACCCGGGGGCTTATGCGGTCTATGTGGACGATCAAGACCTGGTTTGGCTCAGTGACTTTGGCGCGAACGCTCTGGTCCGGTTTGATCCGGCACTGGAAGCGTTCCAAACGTTTCCGCTCCCCAGTGCAGGAGCCAATGTACGGCAATTGCTCGGGCGACCTGGCGAAGTCTGGGGCGCCGAATCGGGGACGGATAAACTCATCGTGGTACGAACACTCCGGATGCAGGACTCGAAAAGCGCACAGTCCGCAACATTCAATCCGTCTTACGGAC
>JAGXAR010000200.1 GCA_018971525.1 Nitrospirota bacterium | reverse complement strand
GCCGCCAGGCGCGGCGCGGGATTCGCCCGACGACCGTCGGGGCGGACAGGGGCTATCATTGCCGAGATTTTGTTCGCCGGTTGCGGCAGCGCGGGATTCGTCCCCACCTCGCCTGTATCCGTGGCCGACGCATACCAGGCCTGGACGGCCGGACCACGCGGCACGCGAGTGACCGCCTGAGCCAACGGCTGCGCAAACAGGTCGAAGAGATCTTCGGTTGGATGAAGACGATCGGGGGCTTGCGGAAGAGCCGGTTCCGCGGTGTGGCGCGGACGCAATATGCCACCTACCTGGTCGGCGCGGCGTATAACCTGCTGCGCCTCAGTCGCCTGCGGTCGCTGACGGCAGAGGGGTGAGGGCACTCGAGGCATCGGTGCACACAGCCGAGAGCGGCGAGGACGACCAGAGTGGGTCGGGCACCACGCCAACGTGGGTGGATTCATGGGACCGATCCTGATCATGACGAGGTCTCGTCTGCCAGAAGCACGTTTTTCAACAGCCTGCTAGAGGAACACTTGACGGAACTGTGGAGAAGGGGTAGAAGGATAAGTCCGCAGGATTATTGAGAAAGCTGGCGTAGCTCAATGGCAGAGCAGCGGTTTTGTAAACCGCAGGTTGGAGGTTCAATTCCTCTCGCCAGCTCCATAACTTAGCGATCTCACTCCCCTCGTTTGCTACCATTTTGCTACCACTCCCAGCCGTCTGGACTTCATCGAGCCGATCCACAGCCCCTTTATTCCCCATCGGGAGCCATTTGCCATAGGTATCGACGGTGAGCTGAATGCTTGCGTGTCCGAGCTGCCGTTGCACATAAGCCAGGGACTCCCCTTGCTGCAGCATCAAGCTCGCATAGGTATGGCGGAGACAATGCGGGGTAAAGTGTAGCGGGAGCCCAGCTTTCTTCAAGACGCTCGCCATTAGCTTGCGGACGTTGCTCTCGTCGAGAAGTGTGCCCTCGGATGAGCAGAACACCCAGGCGGATGGGGTAGCCCCTCGGAGCAAGGTGTCTTCCTCCCGCTCCACCTTCAGACCGGCCAACATCGCCGCGAGGGATTGAGACATATCGACAGTTCGACCATGCCCAGATTTTGGCGTGTCGATCTGACCAGCCGAGAGCGCACGCGCCACGCGGATTTCTCGCGCGAGCACTTCCACGTCGCCCCATTGGAGCGCCAGCGCCTCCCCAAGGCGCATGCCCGTTCCGGCCAAAGTGAAGAAGAGGGGCGCACATTTTGGTACTTCGCCCAGGGCTGTCAGTAGAAATCGCTGCCGCTCTGCGCGGGTCATGGCCTTGATCTCTTCCTGACGCGTCGCCTTTGGTGTCACCAGCCGGAGCTGTCGCCCCAGCTTCTCCGCTGGGTTCGAGAGTAGGACGCCATCATCAACCGAGGCTTTGAGCATCGCTCTCAATGTTGCATGAATATTTCGCACGGTGTTTCTGGCTAGTTTCCCGGTCAGTTTCCCGGCTAGGAACCCCATGATACGGCCCCGATGAAGTTGTCGAACCTTTACCTCACCGAAGGCAGGTTTCAGATGCACGCGCCACAGTTGCTCGTAGCGGGTATACGTCCGCCTCTTAATGGTCGGCCTGATCAATCCAAACCACCGTTCGGCATACTGCTCAAGGGTGACACCCTGATCCACGGCAAGTTGACTCCATTGCCGCGATTCAGGGATCGCCTTAGCCAGATAATCTTCGGCCTCACGTTTCGTCTCGCACGTCTTCCAATGCCGGATACCAGCACCGTCTCGAAAATCAGCTACCCATTTACCACGTCGTTTTCGGATACACGCCATGTCTATTTCCCAACTTACTTTCGCTTGCGTTTAAGGGTTCCCAAAAGTCGAACGAACCGAGCCACGGGCTCACTGATTGTCATCTCACCGCGCTCCATCCGCGCAATGCTATTCCAGTGCAGTCCGACAAGATCGGCCATACCTTTCAAGGTGAGGCCCATCTTCGCTCGATACCGTCGCAGCTCTGAGCCGGTCATTGGCATAATCACGAGTATCCTTAAAGGATACATTCTTGTCAACTGCGAGATCCCGACGATCTCTAATCCACCCGGCAAGTTGAACAGAGTGGACTCTCACATACTTTCCGACCCTCACAACTGGAAGCTTTCCTTGCCTGGCTAGCTCGTATACTCGACCAACGGGAAGAGCCAACCTCTCGGAGACTTGCGGAATAGTGAGCAACTGGTTGCCGGGCTGGGACAATTCACCTGTTCCGTGGCTGGGAGTGGTGAGCCGCACCCAGGCTAAGGCTTTCAGGCGTTCCAACTCGGCTAACAAGCCCGGGCATTCCGCTGGCGCGATCTTGCTGAGTTCCAGATCAAGCTTTCCGATCAGATCCATGTATGTCGGTTCAGCCACAGCACTCCTTGTGGTACTTCATTATCGAGTCAGTTACGTCAGCCTAGCTCTGGTCGTCGGCTCCGGAATCCGCCCCCAGTGGGTGCGAGCTGGCGCTGAAGAGCAGCGGCCAGGCCTTTCCGGGTGCCGTCCCGGAGGGCCCCTCCCGTTTCAGGCCTGCCCCCCGCGAGCGCGCCATCCCGCCTTCTTCTTCGACGCCCCACCCTCGTGCTGTGAAGGGT
>JAGXAR010000024.1 GCA_018971525.1 Nitrospirota bacterium | reverse complement strand
AGGAGCCGCTCCGAATCTTGATGACTCACGAATCGCCGGAAATCCTGGCCCGCCATCTTGTCCGCCCGACAGCGGAATGCTTTCACCGTGGCGGGATTCACGCGGGTGATGTGGAACCGATCATCCAGCTCGATGATCGCGTCCATCGCACTGTTGAGGAGCTGCCAGACTTTTTCCCCCCGCTCGCGCACCTCGGCTTCCGCCCGCAGCCGTTGGAGTTCCGCTGCGGCCCGGGCGGCGAAGATCTGGAAGATCGCATAGACCCGTGGTTCCTCCGGAATCGGCCGTCGGTCGATCACTGCCATGTGCCCCAGAATCCGACCGTCCGTATCTTTGAGGGGCACACCCAGGTAGCTGACGGCGCCGGCTGACTTCAATTCTTCTGAGTGAGGATAGAGCTCCAGTATGCGGTCGGGAAAATGCACCAGCTGGGCCGTGTCGATCACGCGCTCGCAGGCAGTCCCGGCAATATCGACTTCATAGTCCTTGACCCACTGGCCGTCCATCCAGAAGGCGAGGGCGCGGAGGCGGCGTGCCTCGGGGAAATATTCGGTCACCCAGGCGCCGTGCGTGCCGAGCGCCTGGGCAAGGTTCTGCACCAGCGCGGCAAAGAAGCCCTCTCCCGTTTCGGTGGCGGTCCCTTGGAGAATCGCGCGCAGCGCGACGTCGGCTTCAAGGTCCTGGAGCGGCTTGGAGCGACCGGGTAGTGGAGAGGACATGAGGGGAAATTATGAGACGAGAGGAGAAGCAGATTCAAGAGGGGAGTCAAAGAAGAGGATAGGAGACGGTATCGGGGCCTGCTCCGCTTGGAACAGCAAGCGGTGTCACGACGCGTTTTGCTTGAATATGCGCCTCAGTCCAACCAGCCGACCACGACGTCCAGCAAACAAAGAGCATATGGCGTATGGCCGACGATAGGATGTCGCAGAAACAAGCAGGATGCCCGTTGTTCGTACCATAGGTCGTGGGCCATCAGTTCCTATTTCCAGCGAGATGCGTTTCACGCTCTTGCCATAGCTAAAGGTTCTTTTCTGCTGCTATACGTCTCAGCTATATGCTCTTATCTCTATCCCGTGCGCTCATGCTCTGCATGGGGCCAGGAGGGCTGACTGGCACAGTCAACGGCTTTCGCGCTGTCCGGAACGGAACGGCTGGATACCAGGGGGCCTTTGCAGTAGACTTGCCCCGCAGTGGATGGCTCAGGAATAGCGGTCTCCCACACCGGTAATGCGCCCCATGTTCGACGTCATTCTCTATCAACCGGAAATTCCCCCGAACACCGGCAACATCATACGACTCTGCGCCAACACAGCTGCAAGGCTCCATCTCGTGAAACCCCTGGGCTTTACGTTGGAGGATAAGCAATTGCTGCGAGCAGGACTGGACTATCACGAATTTGCCACGATCACGGTTCACGAAAGTTGGGCCGATTGCGCTGCCAGCATGGAAGATCGACGCCTGTTTGCCGTATCCACCAAAGGCACCCAACGATACGACTTGGTTGACTATGCCGCCGGCGATGCCTTTGTATTTGGTCCGGAAGGACGCGGGTTGCCGGCTGAGATTCTGGCGGCTGTCTCCGAGCAGCACTGTATACGCATACCTATGGCTCCGGGAAACCGGAGCCTCAATCTCTCCAACGCAGTGGCTGTGGTCATCTACGAAGCGTGGCGACAGGTCGATTTTGGAAAGACGATGTAGGCACGTTCCTCGCCGCTCGATCCGCCGCGGTCTGCAGCAAGGGTGCCGACTTCCTGGTCGCGCTCGAAGAGTCTTTTCTCAAGGTCCTTCACACGAGCTGCGTCGGTTTCCGGTTCCCCCGCGCGCTTCTGAAGGCGTGCAATCTCATCTTGGGCAGCGGTCGTCCCACTCAGGAACTTCTGCTCGTCCGCTTGCAGCGAGCGCGCCAGTCATCAGTCTCATGGTCATCGGTGCGGGCCTCCTTTATATCCGGGCCGAATAGCTTCTCCCCATGGCCCAGGCATGGTCATGGTGCTACAGTCTCTTCGGGACGAACCCCTTCGGCGCCGGTTCAATACTCCGAGGCGTGCCCCTGCGTGATGGAAACGATGCAGTTGTCGAGCAGTCGTGGGTGGAACTAAGTGGGAGGCAGCTGAAGAGGGGAATCATATCCGTGGCGATAGCTCGACACGGTCACTTCCTGGGAAGACCGGACGTCGCGGTTGGGACAACAAGACAGGAATAGAAGAAGTGCCACCATAGCGTCATACTTGTCAGTGACATTGCCGAGACCGTTATAGCAATCTGCCTCCCCTCCTGCTACCCTGACCGCGAATCCTTCTCTGTCTCCCGAGATCTCGTCGACGCGATTCGTCGGCGCGGAACGACCCGTTATTTGGCGACGACAATCTCCACGTCACCGTCGCGGCGGGCCACCACGATGCCGACGTCCTCCTGGTGACGGTCCAGAATCAGATCGACGCGCGCATCCCCGATCGAAAGCCTCCTGATCTCGACCCGTTCGAGAAATGGAGGAAGCGCCGGACGGTTGAAACTGAGCCGACGGCACGTCCCCTCGATTTGCAGGCCTAAACAGGATTGCATCAGCAAGAAGGGGGCGGCGGATGCCCAGGCTTGCGGAGCGCAGGCGGTCGGATAGAGCGTCGGACTTTCACCGTGGCGTCGGGAGAACCCGCAGAACAGTTCGGGCAACCGATGAAGGTCGAGGAAGAGGCTGGCGTCGAACAGCCCCGTCATAATCTTTATCACCCCCTCTTTGTGTCCGTACTCCGCCATACCGGCCGCGATGAGCGCATTGTCGTGGGGCCACACCGAGCCGTTGTGGTAGGACATCGGGTTGTACCGCCGCTCCGATGTCGCGAGCGTCCGGATGCCCCAACCGCTGAAGAATTCGTCGGTCAGTAAGGATCGCGCGACCAGCAATCCGCGTCCCGGTTCAGCGATGCCGCCGAACAGGCAATGCCCGGCGTTGGATGAACGGACGCGGCAGGGACGTCCGTCACCGTCCAAGGCCAGCGCGTAGGAGTCGAGTTCGCTGCACCAGAATGTCCGTTCGAACCGTTCGCGGAGAGACGCGGCTTCCACGAGCAGTTCCTCTGCCCGATCGAGATTGCCGACCAGTCGCGCCAAATCCGCCGCCTTCTTTTTGGCTTGATAGACATAGGCCTGAACCTCGCAGAGCGCAATCGGTCCGTTTGCCGGTGTGCCGTCCGCGTGGAACACGGAATCATGGGAATCCTTCCATCCCTGGTGTACGAGCCCCTTGGAGGACCGTCGATCGTACGTGACAAATCCCGTTCCGGTCGGATCGCCATACCGATCGATCCAGTGCAGGGCGAGCTGAATTTTAGGCCAGAGCCCTTTTATGAAGTCTCGATCACCGCTCCGCTCGTAGTAGGCGCCAGCCAGGATGATGAACAGCGGCGTCGCATCGACGCTACCGTAGTAACGGCCGAATGGAATTTCTCCCAATGCCGCCATCTCGCCGTTCCGGGTCTCATGCAGGATCTTCCCGACCTCCGCATCCTGTTCCGGGAGGTCCTCCGTCGCTTGCGTAGCGGCCAGGAACGCCAGGACCCCTCGGGCGAGGGTGGGATTCACCCAGAGAAACTCCAGCGCGGTGATGATCCCGTCGCGACCGAAGGGGGTGCTGAACCAGGGTACCCCGGCATAGGGATAGGGGCCCTCCGCTGTCTCCGAAATCAGCATGTGGAGATCGGCGGACGACCGATTCATCCAGTCGTTGAACTGCTCATTCGAAGTATAGATGTGGCAATCGCTGGATGTCGCCTCTTGCAGCGTGCGATCGGCCTCCGCCCGGGCATGCTCATAGGAGTGGAAGATCTGTGACCGACGGCTCTCGATTTCACACGCGATGGTAAGGTCCCAGGTCGCATCGGCATGGGGCGCCAGCTGTGCCTCGAGAACGAGGCAATCGGATGTCACTCGCGCAGGGACCGGCGTGCAACGCACATGGGTGCGACGTACCATGTGGTCCAGTCCTTCATAGGCCAGCACAACTCCTTCGTCGGCGTGGACTGTGTCGAGGCGGCGCCCCCGATGGGTCCGTTGCCGGCCCCTCGCCTCGAACAGATCTGCATAGTCGGCATCAAATGCGAATGAGAGTGTCACCGGAATTTCCGCGAGGCTGTAATTATGCACGCAGAGGCGTTCATAACAGGTTCCCTGCCAGAGGAACTTCATTCGACGGAGGTGAAGCGCGCCGCGGGGTAAGGGGGGACGTCCATCCGGATTCATGTCCGGGTTCGTCAGATCGACAGTGAGGAGCGCGTTGTCCTCCTTCACCGTCGCACTCAGGAGCAACGGGCGTTGCCCCCCGATTGAGAATTCGAAGCGGGACAGGAAACGCGTCCCTTCATGATAGAGTCCTTGAGGACTGGGGTGGATCGGGTGGATATCGCCGTAGCGATCGAAGACGACAAACGTCTCCCCCTGCTTGAGGACCTCCACGCGGTCGTCGGCCATCGAGGACGAGGCGAGGATGTAGAATTGGTCATTCAAGCGGATAACGTCGTTCATCGCGGATCCCTCAGGCTCTCTCGCACATGCGGCTCATCCAGCCCGCCGCCATCGCGGTCACTAACAGCACGATTCCGATCCAGACAAGACCCGTTTGAGGACCATAACGTTCCGTTATCCACCCGAAGGCGGTAATTCCTAGAATGGCTGCCGTCATCGCGCCCGTGCCATATAGCCCGAGGATACGGCCGACCATGTGTCTCGGCGCGAGTTCTTGGATGAATCCCCAGGCGATCGGAGTGAGCGCGCCCATGCCGCCTCCGATCAGTACCATCAGGAGGCCGGCCTGATAAGGATCGGTCGTCCAGACCAGCGCGCAGATAGCTATTCCGCTCAGAGCACTCGTGCCGGCAATCAGGCGTGTCCGATCCCTGAGGGTCCAGCTTGTGATCCAGATGAGGCCGATCGACGTGACCAGCAATCCAATCCCCATCGTCGACCACAAATAGCCGACTTCTACCGGACCCAGGCCGAGCATGCTGCGGGCGAAAACGGGAAAGAGCGCCGTCAGAGCACTGGTACCGAAAGTATACAGCGCCGCAGTGCCGGTCAAGAATAGAATAATGGGTTGGCTGACGACACTATAGCGCAGTCCCTCGATTAGATCCCGCAGCATGGTCGTCGGTTCCGCCGCAGGGAGTCTACTTGGAGCAGAATCCGCGAAACGCACGAAAACAAGGCATCCCGCCGACACCATATAGGTTACGGCGTTCAAGCATAAAACTTCCTGCGATCCATAGGCTGCGATCCCCAGTCCGCTCAGCGCCGGGCCGAAGATGATGCCGAGACTTGTGGTGCCCTGCAAAAGCGCATTGGCTGCAGTGAATTGCGTCTTGGGCACGATGGCCGGTATCGCGGCCGTAAGCGCCGGGCCGAACACCGCAGTCGCAAGCGCATGGAACAGGACCAGCACATAGAGAATGGTCACGGTAAACGATTCAACAGGAATCAGACAGGGAATCAAGCCGATCAACAGGGCCCGGAGGATATCGCTGACGATGAGTAAGACCTTCTTCGGCAGTCGATCCACGTACACCCCGATGACGGGACCCAGGACGATCGGCGGGATCGTCTGGAGGAGACCAATTATGGAGGTTTTTAACGGCGAGCCGGTGATTGCGTAGACGAACCACAAGAGAGCCAGCTTGGAAATACCGTCGCCGATTTGAGAGATCAGCTGTCCGGACCAGACCAGTCCGAAATCACGGGTCAACAGCATGGGGCGATTCTCAAGAAGGCGATAGGGGACAGCGGGAGCGGTGGATGGCGCGGGGCCGAATCGGCCCTGCATTAGCCCTCACCCTCCAAGCGCACGTTCTCTGTCTTGACGGCTCTGACTCCTGGCACGTGACGGGCCGCCTCAGCCGCTTCAAGGGCAATAACCTGAAAGCGCACCGCCCCACTGAGCGAGACGATACCCTCCTCGGTTTTCACCTCGAAATTTGCCGCTTTCAGCGTGGTGCTTTTCCCGAATCGCTCTTTGATGAGCTGGGTAATGAGATCGTCCTGTTTTTTCGTCAGTGCCTGCGCCAGTTCTTTGGAGACATCGAGCTTGTTGATGACGGCTTTGACTCCCGGAACGGTCCGTGCAATATCCGATGCGGCGGCCTTCTCCTCTTCGCTCGAGACCCGCCCGGTCAGCGTAATCGTCTGCTGATCCTCTCCGGCCTCTATCTCATAGTGGAACAGCCTGGAATCGGCCAGCAGCGTGAGCTTGACTGCAAGGATGAGGGACACCACCGGTTTCTTGGCGGCCTCCTTCTCCTTGACCGGCTCCTTCTCCTTGGCGGGTTCCTTCTCCTTGGCGGCGTCGCGATCCGGCGGCCCATCAGTTTTCGCAGGAGGGGCGACGTGGGGTTGCGGCTTCGGTTCAGTGGAGAGTTTAGGCGGAGCAGGCTGGGTATCGGGACCAACCGGTGGCTGGTGCGGCTGCGGAGAAGACTTTTCCTGCGGCTTCTCTTTGTCCTGCTGTTCGGAAAAGGCCGTATCGGCAGGAACCAGCCATGGAGATGCCGCGGCCATCGTGAGTAGGAGCAGTAATCGCGATAAGGAATTCATGCGGTATGTCCACAGAGTTGTCATGCCCATTCTTTTATTATGACTCATCGCGAATCTCCTGTCGAAGGCCTGCCAGGAGTGAACGTTGCCCGTCAGGAGTGGACAGCGGCGGGCTGAGCCGAGAATGCGCCGGAGGTGGGAAGCGTCGGGACCGGGGCATGCACCTTGGATCGGCTGAACAGCCCTGCTGCGGCCGCTGTCGCCAATAGAATGATGCTGATTCCTCCCAAGCTGGCACCGGGACCGATGGTGTCGGCTGCCCATCCGAACCCGGCCATCCCCGCCATCGATGACGCCATTCCCCCAGTCGCAAAACTGGTAAAGACGCGACCGAGCAGATGGGTCGGCGTCAATTCCTGGAGCATCGTCCAGACCAGCGGGGTGAACATCGCCGTGCTGCCGCCGATCACGGCGATCACGACCCCGGCCGCGAGGGGGGCCTGAAGGAAGCCGAGCACGCCGACCGCGAGCCCGCCGATGGCCAGGGAGCCGGAGATAATCCGCAGCCGCCGGGACACATCCCCCTGCGTGATCGATGCGAGGCCGAGGGAAGCGAGCAGCATCCCGACGCCCAGCGACGACCAGAGCCAGCCTAATTGGACCGGCCCCACCGCCAGCACGTCCTTGGCAAATACCGGCAGCAGAAAGACGAATGCGCTGACGCCCACACTGTAGAGGGTGGCGGTCACCATCAGCAACAGGACGGTCTTCTGTTCGACGAACACGAAGCGAAATCCAGCAAGCAAATCCTGCGCGACGCCTTCGGTCCATCCTTTGCTTTTGCTCGTACTACCCGCATGGTCGAACGTTTCGTGAATCCTGATAGGCATCAAACAGAGCGCGGAAAGCAAGAACGTCGCGGCATCCAAATAGAGCACGTTCTGGGCGCCCATCAGAGCGATGCCGATCCCGCCGACCGCGGGCCCGACCAGCAGTCCGACATTGGTCGTTGATTGCATCAAGGCGTTCGCGGCGGTGAGCCGGTCCTTGGGGGCAATCAACGGAACTGCGGAGGCCAAGGCCGGGCCGAAGATGGTCGAGACGATCGCGGTAATGAACACGAGGATATAGAGCCGGTCGAGCGTCAATGCGCCCATCAAGTAGAGCAAGGGGATAAGCAGGATCATCAGAGTGCGGAGCAGATCGACCGCAATCATGACCGGCTTCTTCCGGAAGCGGTCCAGGTACACACCGATCAGCGGCCCGAACAGAAGCGGCGGCAGCGTCTGGAGCAGTCCGACCACCGTCATTTTGAGGGCTGAGCCGGTCAATTCATACACGAACCACAGCAGCGCGACTTTGTTGAGACTGTCGCCGATCTGGGAAATCATCTGGCCGGCGAACAGGAAACCAAAGTCCCTGGTCTTGAGAAGATCCCACCCGCGAAGCCACTTCCGAGTGGGGCCGCCCTCCTCCATCGCGTGAGAATCGTCAGACATGCCTGCTTCCCCCGATCCGTGTCGCCATTTCACGCTGCCTTCCCTCAAATGCGCTGCCGTTCGAATGCCTGGAACCGATGGCGCGAATCTTCGGCTCGGTCTGGACGATCCCTTCTTCCGTCATCCGTTCATACAGGGCGACATAATCGCGTGCCATTCGATCTGCCGTAAACCGCTCTTCAAATGCCGACCGGCACCGGCGCCGGTCGATGAGCGGGAGCCGTTCGACCGCCTCCGCCATCTCCGCCAAGCTCTCGCAGACGAAGCCCGTGATGCCGTCGCCGATGATCTCCGGGATCGACCCTCTCCGGTATGCGAGTACCGGGGTCCCGCAGGCCAGGGCTTCGATCAGCACCAGTCCGAAAGGTTCCGGCCAATCGTAGGGGCAGACTAATGCCAAGGCGTTGCCGATAAAATCATCTTTTTCGGCATCCGAAATCTCACCAATGAATTCGACTAGAGGATGGTCGAGCAACGGTTCGATCTCTGACCGGTAGTACTGCTGATCCGCGGGATCCACTTTCGCCGCAATGCGTAGCGGCAGACCGGTCCGCTTGGCGATTTCGATGGCCTGGTCCGGGCGTTTCTCCGGGGAGATACGCCCCAGAAACGCCAGGTACCCTTGCGATTGCGGGTGAAACGTATAGAGATCGCGCGGCAGCCCGTGATGGATGGTCGCTTGCCAGTTGGCCCAGGCCAGCGGCCGGCGTTGCGCGTGGGAAATCGACACCAGGGGCATCTCAGAATACTCGCGGAAGACCGGCTCCAATTCCGGCAGGTCGAGGCGCCCGTGGAGCGTCGTCACGACCGGCACGGAATTTCTCCGGGCCAGAGGGAATCCGAGGAAGTCCAGGTGCGAGTGGACCACGTCGAAGTCGCCCACTGCCCCCAGAGCGCGCTCTTGTAGCATGATCATCGGGGCATCACGGTTGAAAATGCCGGTGTTCAGGCGAAGCGCCTGCGGACAGACGGCTTCAAGCCGGGCAGCGGTCTCGGAATCGCCGCTGGCGAAGAGCGTCACGTCGTGGCCCATGCGCACGAGCTCTTCCGTGAGATACGACACAATCCGTTCAGTTCCTCCGTAGAGCTTGGGAGGGACGCTTTCCCACAGCGGAGCCACTTGTGCGATTTTCATGACACGTTCCTTTCAGTCCGGGTTGATCCGACGCTTTTCGCGTCCTTCCGTTTACTGCACTGGCTTGATCGAGAGCGCCCGACGGTCGGGCGACAACTGCCCTTCAATGCGTTAGCTAAGAAGCGCTAGTATGCCAAGAACACAGATGGCCGTCTGTTCAGAATTGCTCATGACGGAAAAACCTGCTGACCGAGGAAGAGGCGAAGAAGATAGAACGGCAATCGGGCAGACAGGCAAAGGGGACACAGACCCTCGAACGGGCCAAATCTTCCGGAGATCTCCTGCATCAAGCACACATCGCCTTTGATGCTGGTCAGAACCCCTGTGATCATCGTCCTTCCTGATACAGGTTCTTGTGCATACCCAGGAGCTATCCCCGAACACAGGAGCGGCAGGGCAATGGCGATGCCACTCCAAAGGTGCATGGTCAACCTCTTCCCGGCGTGCACTCATGAATCTCGCCACGACTACCGCTCCGTGTCTTGCCAATGTTTTTTCATTTGATCATCCTATGAGCATCACCGCCTGCCTTCAACGGACAAAATTCTTTGGCTGTACCGAAATATGTCCAGTCTCGATGGGTTGACTTGCACCGAATCTCCGTGGCAATCCCCGCTCCGACTCACACGCCTTCCATATGGATGTGGCTTGCCGTGGTTGAACCTCTTATGTGCGATCTTCTTTGTGGCAATGCCCAGGGCATGAACTAATCCACATTTTAGTCATACGCACTTCTGTTGCAATCGCCTGCCGTGCGTGTCGGAACGCAGGCAGGGCGATTACGCGACAAACCGTCATGAGTCATGTGAGTGAGGACAAGCAAATGAATCGAGGCGGATCGCATCCGTGGCGGCAGGCACAGATGTTCGCTTCCGTGGGAAGGCGGCCGTCAGTATTGTGTCGACACAACCTGAATTGGGGAAACAGCACAGCCGGTCCGAAAAGACCATAGAGAATGTTGGTGCCTTTATCGCAACTTGATGCCTTGTCGGACCATCCGCTATCGAGGGGGGAAAGAGGGCAGGGTTGACAGGAGCTTCAGAGAAACAGGTCCTGCTGGTATCGTCCGCTTGGCGTGGGGACCGTGCCAAGCGGCGCAGCGGTTAATTTTGCTGTTGTCGCCAAGGCGATCTCGTCCCGGAAAGTCCGGCCGTCAGCGGCTGATTCGCACCGCTTTCACGATCTTCGTTTGTTTTATCTGATCCAGAAAGCGTTCCATCGGTTCGGTCGGCGGGACGATCTCGACCGCCTGCCATCCTTCGCTCAGCGCGCCCTTGCGCCCGTGCATGTCATGGACCCATTGGTCGATACTGTCCTGATTCGTTCCTTCGCTGAAGGTCACCCAGAACAAGAAAGGCGGCTGCTGAGGGACAGTCCGCGCTTCAGCCATCTGCGGTGGGCTCGCGGGCTCGCTTTGCTGTGCCACCACCGGTTTCTCCCGGTCCGGTACGGTGGCCTTCGAAACCTCCATCCCGGTTGATTTCAGCCGCTTTTTCAACTCCAGATTGCTTTGCTCCAATTGGGCGCGTTCGCGTGAGAGCTGGTCGTTCGCGACCGTGAGGCTATGGATCTCGGCCTCCAGCTGCTCCTGCTCACTTTGGGCTTTGCTCATCAGCACGCGCGTCATGCGATCGGCATCGCGCCCCGCACCCTTCCGCCGTTGCTCCATCTCCTGCTTCACTGTCAGGACGCTGGAAGCGACCGTTTCTTGCGTGGATGACAGTTTGGCCATCGTCCGCTGGAGTTGCGCCATTCCCTGTTGTTGCGTTTGAATGGTGTCCACGGCTTTCGCTTGCATCCTCGAGAGCTCGACCAGTTGCTGCTCGAGCTTCATCACTTCGGCAAGCGGGGCAGCCCAAGGGGCTTCGGTCTGTGTTACGGAAAGCGGCGGGTGGGCCGGCGTCATCCAGCCGGTGGTCCGGTCGGCTACGAGCCCGACCAACGCGACCGCCAGCAAGACTTGCGCGAAGGCGATGGCCCGCATCCCTGACCCGGCGAATGTGACCGGACGTGGAGCCGCGCTGTCGGCCACGCCCACCAATCCCCGCCGCACGCGATGGAAGAAGCTCGGAGCCGGAATGGAAATCGCGCTGACCGATCCGCCCTGCGCGTAGTTCTGCACTCGGAGTTCGATCGTATCTCGCATGAGGGGTATGCGGCTGGTTCTGAATCCGTACTCGGGAGCAGAAAGGCCGCCGAGCAGCACGCCGTCTTCGGAACGGAGCTGGACGCTGTCGATGCGAACGTCTGTCTGAACCTGCAGAGTCGCTTCAACCCCTTTTCCGTCCAACAGCCCGACGCGCCGCTGATTCACAAACACCTGGATCGAGTCCGATGTGCCACAAGCAGAACGGCGGGCACCGGCCTTCACCGCATTGAGGAGGCGATCTCGGTAATCAGTCAGGTCTTGTTCTCGTTCCATACGTCCTCCTTGCAGTCGTCAGAGCCGACGCGAAGCGAAGCGTCGCACTCTATGGTCGCACATGAAATTCCACTCGCGGCTTCTCGATGGCTGCCGCCCCTCGGAAGCCAAGGTCCCAAGCCGCCGTGAAACAGTCCAGACACAGCGCGAGATGCCAGATTCGATAATCGCTGCCATACCCTTCCAAGAACATTTCCTCCCACTGGCGCCGGGAAAGACAGGGATAATGGTCTGGCTCGCTCTTCCGATAGTGGGACTGCGCGATCCGGATAATCCGCTCAGCCTCACTGTTGGATGGCTGGGGGTGACGCTGCAGTTGGCTGCACAGGTCCTGCACTTCACATTCGGTAATGCCCATGTCGTCCATGGTCCTCTGCCATCCAGAATCCCGCCAGCGCTTGAAATTCTTGTAGATCCGCTGACCTGCCGGCCCGGTCAATCCTAAGACCGTAATGACCTGCCCGGGCCCTAGGCCAAAGCAATGGTAGTACAAGGCGATCAGTGCATCACGGCTGATCGCTGCCCGGCTCACCAGCCCGTCGATCAGTCGACCAAGCGGCGTGAGCAAGTCCGGGTGGTAGCAAAACGGCTCGGGCCGGCTATGTTGCTTGGCGACAACTGCGTCCAGGAGGAACAACGGCCGGCAGGGGACCTCGCTCCGCCCGGCTATGAAAAATTGTTCCAGATATTCAGCACCCCAGCGCAAGGCAAACTTCTCATGGGCCACATCGTCGCACCACTGACCGGTTTCCCGCAGAAACCGCTTCGTAGAGTTGGTCGCCCGCTCAAGCAGGATCGGCAAGGCCTGCGATACGACCCGCTCGAACTCCTCGGGGGTCGAGACCACCTGTTCAAGGCGCCCCAGCGCTCCTGTCCGGTCTTGCATGGTCTGTTCTCTGCTGCTGATATACCGGATTCCGGTGGGAGTCATTGTGTCTCCTTAGGTACGTGCGTGCAATAGACAAATACGCCTGTCCGTTCCGCGATTTTGTCCATTGTGCCGGTCACCGCGTGCTTGGTACATGGTGTGTAACGGTCGTGCATAGGGCACAGCCGCCAAATGATTCTACATTCATCTTTCTTTTATGTGGAGGTTCCCATGAAACGGTTAAGTAGTTTGTTGGCGTTGGTGGCTTTCCTCAGCTTCGGCACGATGTCCACCCTTGCGTTTGCTGGAGAAGACAAGAAGGACGAGCACAAGGACAAGGGCGGCCACGTCGTCGTGTTCGGCGAGGACAAGAAAGACGAGCACAAGGATAAGGGCGGCCATGTCGTCGTGTTCAGCGACGACAAGAATGACGAGAAGAAGGAGACGGGTGGAAAGTAGGCCGGTCCAGCGGGGCGCAGCGAAAGGCTGCGCTCCGCGCTCTTGCTCCGAAGGTTCTTCCTCATGGTGGCAACTGACTCAACTGCCGGTCGAGACCGACATCCATTTAATCCTATTTTGCTCATCGGCGCCTGTACGTGGCTAGTACTGGCCGCGATGCTTGTGCCGCTGCCGGATCCGGCATTGTCTGAAGCCGTTCCATCCACTCCCCCGATACAGGTTCGCGGCGAAGTACAGATGTTGACCAGTGAACTCGTGGTTGTGAAATCGGCGGAAGGCACAAGCATTCTTATCCCTCTCGGCAAAGACGCTCCACTGGACTCGTCACTCAAGGTCGGCGATCGGGTCGAGGTCGTCGTCACATCGGGTAACCATGTCACCTCGGTCAAAAAACTGACGTCCGACCCTCTTCGATAAGGTCCTGCTCGTCCAAATTATTCCTCCATCACTTGGTGACAGAAGGACAAGCGGCGCAACGTAAAAAGAAGCATTGGATGCGCGCTACCGTTCATGTGCCGCTTCCTTCCTATCGCTCTTGTGCCCGGCATCATTGTCGAGGGATTCCGGTGTCCGGTCGATCCGGTGCACAAGAAACCGGATGACCTCTTCGATTTCCCCTTGATGCTTCAGATAAAATTTCGCCCGGGAACCCGCCTGTTTCCCCACACGAACTCCCATAGCCAATCCCTCCGGAAGAGCGAAGACGTTTTCATCCGTGTCATCGTCGCCGGCAAAAAACAGACCGTTTTGCCGGAGCTGGACCATCAGCGCCAGCACCGCCGGTCCTTTCCCGTCCTGCCCGGGAGGGAGAGCATTGACCGAAAACTTGCCGAGGATCACGCGGGGAGGCGGCGACAATTGCTGGAGCAGCAGCAGCAGGGCCACGCGCACGCGGGCCGGTTCTGCCACGCCTCGATAATGGGCGGTGAGGGAATACCGCTTGTCTTCGATCTCGACGCCGAGGTCCTTCAATGATTGAGCGAAATTCGCGCTGAAGGTTTTCTTCCATTCCAGGCAGACTCCTTCGGCGATGCAAAGGGACTCCGGCGTTGCGATAGGGCTTTCGATCCCATGATTGCCGACCAGGTACGGGATTTCACCATTGAGTCGGGGGGCCAAGTCCGCAAGCGCCCGCCCTGAGACCACTGCGCAGGGGGCGCGTTTTGCGAGTTCCTTCACCCACTCGCTTACGGAGTACGGAAGCTTGACGGCATCACGATCCGGCGAAATCGGTGCGAGGGTTCCGTCAAAATCAAATGCGTAGAGGATGGGTCTGCTCACGAGTGCGCGCAGCGCCCGTCGCCCTTCCTCGGACAACAGATAGATCATTCGTGCCCCTTCATGGAAGTTCGTATCTCCCCGGTGCCCGTTTGGCGGATGATGCGGGCTCTTTGCCGCATGCGGGCGGCATCCATCAGCATGCGGCCGGCCCAGCGATAGATGTTAAACTCCTGCACGATGCCGCGCATGCTGCGCATCCGGGCCCGCTGCTCGGTCGGCGGCATGGTCAGCGCCAGGTGCAGGGCGGCCGCGCATTGATCGATGTTGTACGGGTTGACCAGCAGTGCTTCGGGCAATTCGGTTGCCGCGCCGGTGAACTGGCTCAGGATCAGGACACCTTGTTCGTCATCCCGGGCGGCCACAAACTCTTTCGCAACCAGATTCATGCCGTCATGGAGGCTGCTGACGATGCAGAAGTCAGCTCCTCTGTAGTACGTGATCACGTCTTGTGGTTCATGATGCTCGATCCGCAAGAGGATTGGCTGGTAGCCCTCTCGCCCGAATCGTCGGTTGATGCGCTCGGCCAGCGCAATCACTTGCTGCTTGAACTCCCGGTACTCATTAATTTTCGAGCGGCTGGGCGCGGCGATTTGCAGGAACGAAAATCTGCCGATCCATTCCGGCTGCAGTTCGAGCAACCGCTCGACCGCGAGAAAGCGCTCAAGGATTCCCTTCGTGTAATCCAGCCGTTCGACGCCGACCCCCACGCGATGCGCGTAAGGGAGGCCGTTGATGGTGCGGATGCGGGTCCGGCACTCGGATTCGGACGGCAGTGGTGATCTCTCTCGATTGGGCCACGCGATCGAAATCGGGTAATGATTCACTGCGGTAAGTTTGCCTTGATAGGAAATCATGGAGCTGTCCCAGTCGATCCTCGTTTCGAGAGAACGGTCCACCGTATTGATGAAATTGCTGCAGTGGAACCTGGTATGGAATCCGAGAATGCTACTGCCCAGGAGCCCTTCGAGGATCTCTCTATACCAGGGACAGATGGCATAGCGCTCCGGATTGGGCCATGGGATGTGCCAAAACGTAATGATCGTCGCGTGCGGCAGGTGGTCTCGCACGATCTTTGGCACCAGGGCCAGATGGTAATCCTGCACGAGCACAACGGGATTGTCCGTCTTGGCTTCCTCGATCACCGTCAAGGCAAAGCGTTCATTGATCTCTTTGTACTGTTGCCAATTCGAGGATCGAAAGACGGGACGGACGTGAGCCAGATGGCAGAGCGGCCACAAGCCTTCATTGGCAAAACCATAGTAGTAGCCGTCTTCTTCTTCTGAAGACATCCAGATGCGTCGAATCTCATACGCCGGATTGTCAGGCGGGACGCGGACATGGCCGCGCATATCGACAACGTCGCGGTCGGCCGTGCCACTCCCGTGTGCAATCCAGACGCCCGAACAAGCGCGCATGACCGGTTCCAGCGCCGTGACCACGCCGCTGGCAGGAACCTGCACTTCGATGTGTTGCCCGTTCCGATTGTGGATATACGGCTCACGGTTGGAGACGATCAGCACCTCGTCCCCGGCCAGGTGATCGTGGAGAATTCTTTTCAGGGTGGCAGGCGTCCAGCTCATCTGGCTCTCATCGCGCATGCGTTTATCCGCTTCGAGATCATGTATAAGGGCGCGAAGATCCTGGGCGACCGGATGCAGGTCGGCACCCGGCCTCTGGTCTCCAATCAAGGCGACCAGTCCCTCGCCGCGGAGCATGGCTCTCACGCCTGCGACCCAGCCCCGCCAGCTGAGATGCGCGACCAGTACTGTCACAAGGGAAATCACCGCGCCGATGATCGCAAACAGGTAGAAGAGATACCACTTTGTGTCGTTGCTGCGCCGCTGTACCCAACTCATGTCGTGGACGAGCATGAGGCGGCCCCACACGCGGCCGTTCCCCTCGACTCCGACGGCAGAGACATGGACGTCCCCGTGAGTGAGACGCAACAGGGCGGTCTCACCGGCCTTGATGGTGCTGGTTCCGTCGCAAGGAATGGAATCAGGATAGGTCAGGGTTTTGTAGGCCAGCCTGCCCTCACGGTCGCAGAACCCGATGGCGAAGAGCCGTTCGTCCTGAATGATCCGATGAAAGTAGTTCAGCAGCTTGGTCTTGGACTCCGCCGCCAGGAGATCGACGAGGGGGCTTTCAACCATGCGGCCGATTAGATTCGACCGGATTTCAATGTCCCGCACGAACCATTTCAGCGTCAGGGTATCGACGAGAGGAATGACCGCGTAGGCCAGACCTGCAAGAGCCAATGCCAGTGGCAGGATAAATCGGAGCGACAAGCGCATAGGTCACCTCTCGTTTACATTGAACAGTAACTCGCCTATGGTAAAAGCATGTATCCTTACGGGGTTGTCGGCAATTGTCAAACCTCGGCGCTGATCGGAACGAGCGGCGCCGTCGAATGGATGTGCGCGCCACGGCCGGACAGCCCGCCTGTCTTCGGCCGATTGCTCGATCCCGACGGCGGACATTTTTCCATTTCGAGCCTGGCCCCTTCCACCGACATTAAGTCCGAACAACGCTATCTGCCGAATAGAATGTGCTGCTGACTACCGTCACCCTGTCCAACGGCGACGCCTTCCAGATCACCGACTTCTGCCCGCGGTTCGAACAGTACGGCCGCATCTATCGGCCGTCGGCGTTGTTCCGCCTCGTTGAGCCGCTGCAGGCCACTCCGGCCATCCGCGTCAGCTGCCGGCCGGTGTCGGGGTGGGACAAGGTTCCGGCGCAGCCCGTGGGGGCAGTAACCACCTGCGCTATGAGATTCGCGGCGAACTGCTCCGCCTCCTGACCAACATGCCGCTGACCTACCTCTGCGAAGAAACGCCGGTCGCACTGACACAGAAATTTTATTTCGGTCTTACGTGGGGTCTCGGCATTGAGGATGACCTCGTCAAGGTGACGCATGATTTTCTGGAACAGACCATGCGCTATTGGCGCACTTGGGTGAAGAACTGCTCGGTGCCGTTGCTGCATCAACAGGAAGTCATCCGTTCTGCCCTGGCCTTGAAGCTCCATTGCTTCGAAGACACGGGCGCCATCCTCGCGGCCGTGACGACGAGCCTCCCGGAACAACCGGGCGGCACGCGCAATTGGGACTACCGGTGCTGTTGGCTGCGGGATGCCTATTTTGCGCTCACGGCGTTTCATAACCTGGGTCATTTCCAAGAGATGGAAGCTTTCCTCAAATTCCTGCTGAATATTGCTCATACGCACGAACATTCCCGCGACCGCTTACGGCCGGTCTAGACGTTGTGTCAAAGTCTTCCCCTGCCGGAAACCGAGCATGCGAATTGGGCCGGCTATCAAGGCGGTGTACCGGTTAGCAGCCACAACCAGGCGGCGGAGCACGTGCAGAACGATGCCTATGGAGAAATGATTCTGACCGTTACCCCGATCTTCTTCGACGAACGGTATGTCGATCTGCGCACCAAAGACCTCGACACGCTCCTGGCTTATTTGGCGAAGTTGTGCGTGCGCAGCATCGGGCAGCCGGACGCCGGTTTGTGGGAGATTCGCAACGGCTGGCAAGAGCATTCCTTCACCAACTTGATGTGTCGGGCCGGGCTCGAGCGGTTGGAGCGTATCAAACAGGCCGGGCACCTCGGTCCCATCTCGTTGGATTTGACCAGCGCCCGCATCCACGCGGCGGATGCCATTTTGCGAGGCGTGCAAGGGGGCGCCCTCAGAAACGGTCCCACGGATTTCAGTAATGACGCTGGCCTCTCGCAGCTCCCGATCCTGGGTTATCCGAACAGGGAACTCTGCGAGTCCACGGTGTTGCATATCACCCGCGAGCCGGCCCTCCGGCGTGGGAGCGAGGACACGGGTTTCTTTTACAGGTATGTTCGTGAGGACGACTTCGGAAAGCCGGAGGCGGCTTTCGTCATCTGTTCCTTTTGGATCGCCCAGGAGCTCGCCCGGTTGGGACGGACTCCCGAGGCCCGAGCCATCCTTGATCAAGTGCTGCTTGCGGCCAATCATGTTGGACTGTTCTCCGAGCATTTCATTCCCGCCACGAATAGCCAGTGGGGCAATTTCCCTCAAGCTTACTCCCACGTCGGTCTGATCAATGCTGCCTTTGCCGTCAGTCCTCCCTGGAGCGACGTGCTGTGATCGTGCGTTCAACGAAGCCGTTTCTCACCCGCGTTTCTCCACGCGGACGGTTGCCGTCCGGCTGATGGTCCCCTTGGGATTCTTCTCATCGAACCAGACGTTGTATTGGAGTTCGCCTGCACGAACGATACAGAGGCTGATCGACTCGCCAGGCGGGATGGTGACGAGATCATTGATCTGGCCGAATATCGTCGCGACACCCTTCTCGCATGCCAGTTCGTCCAATAGCCGCATGGTGAGAAACCCCAATCGCACGGGATTCGAGCGAAGGTTCTTCCAACGAACTTCTTCTCCCGAGGTTGTGTAGAGCACCTCCGGCTGGACCACATCTGAAATGTGAATCGTGCGCACCATCGGTTGGACATCCGTCGCGGGACGATGCCCACAGGCCGACAACCCACAGATCAACAGTACCCACAGTCCCACAGATATCCGTGTCATCCTATCCTCTTTCCGTTTTGATAGATCGGTGAGACCTTCTCTTCACACGAGAGAGAAGAAGGCCACTGCCTCATTGGGGCCTCGCCACACAGTGGGGTCGGAGGAGGAAAAGGTAAAGCGTTCCCTCGACCTGCCTCAGTATCGGTCTCTCTTCAAGAACGGTGGAAGCTGGAGTAGCCAGTTTCTCGTGAAGAAGAAGTGCCGCTGTGATATGGGGCAAGGAACTGGAACTAGAGAACAGGAGGATGAAACAGCGAAGAGGCGAGAACAGGCACATGCACGGATGGTTGAGCGTCAATCACAGGATCTGTTTCGAATGCAGGGATCAGTTGGGGAAGTGAAGAAGGGACTGAGAACCCTTCGGAAACCGATACGGTCAGAGTGTCGGATGCCGCTACAGGGTTCAAGAGTGTGACGGGGACGCCGAGCATCTGCACCAGGACGAAGAGGCAGAGGAGCATAACCATCGCCACGCATACCCTTCCGAGTCGGGTTTCCCTGAAGCGGTTGTGGCTCTGTTGAGTCATTCGGCAGTAATACTACGCCTCGCTTGCCTCGGTTACAAGAACCGCAGTGCGGAATTCCTCGATGACTCCTCGCTCTGATATGGAACAACGAGCACAGAACCGTGTCGTACTGCACCAGCCTGGTCAAGACGCTCCCGAGTGGACGCTGTGCGACGGCGCTCCCCCGTCTTCCATCGGTTGCGCCTCTTCGCGAGGTGCTATTCATTGCCCACGATCACCGGCTGAAATAGAAACGGCGCTTTGAGAGGGGAACGATCGGGGCTCGTTCAGGAAGCTCAGCTCCGCCAACGCCCACGGCAACCGGTTCTCTGCGTTCGCAACTCGCTAGAAGAAAAGAGCATATGGCCTATAGCCAATAGCGTACGGTCAGAAATGGAGAGCGGGCGTCTCTGCTACCAGCTATGAGCCATTAGCCATACGCTCTTACAACTCGTCCTCTTTAAGACAGCGTCCGAATCCCTGTTCTTCGGCAAAGTAGTAGGCAAAGTGCATGGCCGCGAGATTGGCGACTCGTTCTTCGGCCTCGTCACGCGTATCCGCATAGATGATCTGGATGCCATATCGCGCGATGAGGGCGTCGAGGAAATCCATCAATCCAATCTTGTGATATTGATTGAGGCGTCCTCCGGCTTTGCGGTGTTGAAGCGTTCCTTCAATGAGAAGAACACGAGAGGGGAAGGCGAGGAGTTGTTCGAGTTCGTGAAGAAAGGGCAGGCGATTGTCGGAGGGATTCGAGTAGATCGTATAGAGTTCTTCCACGCCGATGCACTTGATACACAGGAGTTCGGGTGCTTCGGCAATGGCATAGCTGCCGGCCGGAAGGGGCTCTCGAATGGTCCCGGCGATGCGCACGAAGCCTTGAAAGTCATAAGGGAAGTGTACCCGAGGGTCGACATAGAGATGAACGGCCGGCACCATTCCTTTGGGCTGACCCAGCCGCGAGAGCATCATGATGAGCGATTTGGGTCCGCGAGGGTCCTGGCGGGATCGTGGAGGGGATTGAGGGCGTGGAGGGGTGGAGGAGTAGGATCCAGAAGATGGGTCTGATGCAGGGGATGATGGGCGCGGGGGTGGTCTGTGTGAGGCCGCGGGCTGTGTCGTGGCATTGTAGCGGGTGCGCGCGGCGGGGTCGATCAGAGTTTGATAGGCCTGGTTGATCAGTTGTGTTCTGGCTTCCGCCTTGCGGTGCAAAGTCGGTGAATGGTTGAAGCGATCCGGATGCCAGACCTGGATTTGTTCATGCCAGGCTTTTTTAATTTCAGCCTCCGTTGCGGTGGGTAAGAGCTCGAGCAGCGAATAATAGTTGGTCATCCGTTCTTCCCGCATTGGTCTCTCCTTTTCAAGTCACAGAAGTGTAGCGGAGTCTCAGGGGGGAGATCCAGCAGGCTGCGGACAAACTAGTTGGCGCAAGGACGTTTAACCAGCCTGCCGGCCAGACCGCGATGACATGTGCGTTCGTTCTGCATGGAGGCGGACAGCTCTCGGTCAGCGGCTTATGCGGCTTCGAAGCGGAGAGGGGTGGATGCGATACAGCAAGAAATCTCTGTGAAATCACTTGGACGAATGCCTTAGTCCTGGCAGGATATCGTACAGATCTTATCCAGCACTCCAAGGCCATGGCCTCTTATCCGATACCAGATCATGCATCATTAGGCGTGAGGCACTTCTCGGTGAAATTGTCGAATTTCACTCAAGGCAGAGACAACAATTTCAACCTGATCCGTATCGTCGCGGCGCTGGCTGTGCTGATAACCCACAGCTTTGCATTGGCGATAGGGACGGGCGCTGCTGAGCCATTTCGAGGCAGTCTTGGCATGACCATGGGTTCAATCGCTGTGGATGTGTTTTTCGTGACGAGCGGGTTTCTTGTCACGGCCAGTCTATTAACCAGGGAAAGCGTGCTTGAATTTCTGTGGGCCAGAATCCTGAGAATATTCCCGGCTCTGCTGATCATGCTGGTCGTGACCGTTTTCGGGCTGGGCCTGTTCTTTACGTCATGGCCTCTGTCATCCTACCTCGCTGACTTTCAGACATATGCGTACTTGCTGAAATGCGCAACCGTCGTCACCGGCGTTGCGTACAACTTGCCGGGAGTATTTGATGGCAACCCGTTCAAGAGCGTGGTCAATGGGTCGCTGTGGTCGCTGCCATATGAAATACGCATGTATGCAATCTTGGCTGTTGTCTGGGCTGCCTTTCGAATAACAAAGAGGGGCAGCGTAAGAACATTTGGACCAGTCATTGTCACCGTTGCCGTTGCGACCGGGGTGTTCGTTGTCGCGCGTCACTTCTACTTTCCTCCTGACGATCAATTTGCCACCCTCTTCTTTATGTTTTTTTCCGGTGCTGCCTTTTATGTTCTGAAAGAACACATCTCGCTCTCTTGTTCGTGTTTCAGGTTGTGTGTGATCGGGCTTCTGTCGTCTGCCATGGTCAACACACAGGCATTCTTCGTCGTCTATGTGCTGACCATTGCCTATATGATATTTTACGTTGCGTACATCCCTTCCGGGCCTCTCAGAACATACAACCAAGTGGGTGATTACTCATATGGCGTCTATATCTATGCCTTTCCTGTACAGCAATCAGTAGCGGCATTGGTTCCCGGGGTCTCGGTTTTGTTGCTGTTATTCATTTCGGCCTTCGCAACCTTTTTGTTCGCTGCACTGTCCTGGCACCTTCTTGAACGACCGGCTCTTGGTCTCAAAGGGTCTTACGTCGATTACACCAGAAAAATATTTGACAGGCGCTTCAAGGCGAGCGCCCTAATGCGCGTCGGTGATGCTTGAGGCAAGAGCAGATTTCAGTGAGAGGACGTCTGAAGAGCCTCTCGGCTTGAAGAGAGCCAGTGGTGTGCTATAGTCCCGCCCCATGCCGCACTTGATTGATGAGGTTCAGCCGTATACCGATGGTGGTTGTCGTGGCAATCCAGGGCCTGGAGCCGTCGGCATGATCATCATGGCTGGAGATGAGCGCGAATTGTTTGCCGGTGCGGAGCGTATCGGCCATGTCACTAACAACAGGGCTGAATACCGTGCCCTGTTCAAAGGGCTTGATCTCTGCGCGGCATACACACGTCGCCGAGTCGTCTGTTACGAAAAGTCGCATTTGAATGCCCCGCCCGGAAGGGCGGGGTTCTTTACTCAGACAATGAGCTCTTGATCAATCAGATGACCGGGGCCTACCGTTTGAAGAACGTAGAGTTGCGGGCTCTCTGGCAGAGGATGAAGGACTTGGAGCGCGTGTTTCAAGAGGTGCGGTATCAACAGGTCCGCCGCACGAATCAACTCCTCACAAAGGCAGATCGGCTTCTGAACCAGGCTTTTGACCGGCAATAGTTCGAGTATAAGGCTCCGAGTCCTGTTCGTCCTCATATTATATTCCGTCGCAACAGATCTTCATTGACACCTGTGCTCGATTCGCGCGGGGGCCGGACGGCTGAACGAGCCTGATCTGGTGGCGTGGTATGTTTCGGAGTCGGCGCGGGTGGATACACGGGGGCTTTTGCAGTAGACTTGCCTCCGGCAGACAGATTCGTTTGCCATGCCATGATGCCAGGTACAGCGTTGTGAGTCGGCGTTGTGCCTCATACAAGAGGAGACATGAGATGAACGATCAAGAAACGGAACGGGCGGTAGGGATTCTCAACCGCATCATGGAGCATGAGTTGGCGGGAGTCGTGCGCTATATGCATTACTCGCTGATGGTCTACGGGTATAACCGTATTCCGATCGTGTCATGGCTCAAAGGCAATGCGGACGAGAGCCTTGCCCATGCGCATAAAGCCGGGGAACTGGTCACTTTATTAGGCGGCCACCCCTCTCTGAAAATCGGCACGTTATTGGAAACAGAGAAGCATGATGTGGGGGATATCTTGCGCGAAAGTTTAGAGCACGAGAAAGTCGCCATCGCTTCTTATTATGAACTGCTGAGAGTCTCCGAGGGAAAGTCCGTCCTCTTGGAAGAGTTTGCAAGAGAGATGATTGTCGGTGAAGAGCTGCATCTGGATGAAGTGAATAAAATGTTGCGTAAATCTGGAGATGTTCAACCGTTTCGCTCCTAGCGATTCACGTGATCGGATGCTTCAGAGGCTGTGAGTGCCGTCCGGTGATTCCAGTCGGTTGTGGTGATTCGTGCACATCTGACGTGTGTTCCTGATCTGAACGCGAAAGGATGTGTGTGGTAGAGATGTGCCGGTCGATCGTGTGTGGGGCGGCGAACACGTCATTTCCTCGAGAGCAACAGCATCGTCATCAATCCAACAACGAAGACGTTTGACGCACCATGACAAGAATGCGCGCATGACTCCGAGTGGCCGGCACTCGGTGGTGTGTCGCTTTCGGAAAGATCGGTAACGGACACAGATGGTTTCTCCAACGACCCGGACAGTTTCCGACGTGGCACAGCTGAAGATTATTTCACTCATTGCCAAGGAACTCGGCGTGGGGCCCCATCAGGTCGCGGCTGCAGTCGTCCTGCTCGACGAAGGTTCGACCGTGCCGTTTATCGCACGCTATCGCAAGGAGGTCACCGGCAACCTGGATGATACGCACTTGCGCACGTTGGAGGAGCGCCTCCTCTATCTGCGGGAGTTGGAGCTGCGTCGCACGGCGATTCTGGCGTCGATAGAGGAGCAGGGGAAGCTTACCGGCGCCCTGCGCGGCACCATCGAGGCGGCTGCGACCAAACAGACGTTGGAAGACCACTATTTGCCCTACAAGCCTAAGCGCCGCACGCGAGGACAGATTGCGCGTGAGGCAGGGTTGGAGCCGCTGGCCGATGCGCTGTTCGCCGATCCGACGCTCGACCCCGGGCAAGAAGCCGCGAAATATCTGAATGTGAAGCCTGCCGCCGAGGGCATTGAGGCCATCAATGTGCCGGACGCAAAATCCGCCCTTGAGGGTGCGCGGGACATTCTGGTCGAGCGCTTTGCTGAGACCGCCGAGTTACTTGCCGAATTGCGTACCCGCCTGTGGGACCAGGGCGTCGTCACCTCCACCGTGTTGAAAGGAAAGGAAACAGCCGAGGAAGAAAAGTTTCGGGATTACTATGCCTATTCCGAAACCATCCGCAGCATCCCTTCGCACCGCGCGCTGGCGCTCTTCCGTGGCCGCACGCTGGGTGTGTTGAAAATTGAATTGGGCCTGGGCGAGGCGCTCGAAGCGGTGACGCCGCATCCCTGTGTCTCGACGATCGCGGCGCATGTCGGCATCGAAGATCGAGGCCGTCGCGCGGACAAGTGGCTGATGGGCGTTTGCGATTGGACCTGGCGCGTCAAGGTGCACCTGCATCTCACGGTTGAACTACTGGTGCAGTTGCGCGAAGCGGCGGAAGCCGAGGCGATCAAGATTTTCGGACGCAATCTACACGAGCTGTTGCTGGCCGCTCCCGCAGGCCCGAAGGCTGTGCTCGGCCTCGACCCAGGGGTCCGCACCGGCTGCAAGGTGGCGATCGTTAATGCGACCGGCAAGCTGCTAGAGACCGCGACCATTTACCCCCTCCAGCCGCGTAACGACTGGCAGGGATCACTGGCGACCCTGGCACGGCTGGTCATGCAGCACGGCGTCGAACTGATCTCGATCGGCAATGGTACCGGCAGCCGGGAGACCGACAAGCTGGCCATTGAGGTGATCAAATTGGTCGCGGCTCATAAGCCTGAACAGAAAGTGGTCAAGATCGTGGTCAGCGAAGCCGGCGCCTCGGTCTATTCGGCCTCGGCCTTCGCCGCGGCTGAGTTTCCCGGGCTGGACGTCAGCCTGCGTGGCGCCGTCTCCATTGCCCGGCGTCTGCAAGATCCGCTGGCTGAGCTGGTGAAGATTGATCCCAAGGCGATCGGCGTCGGCCAATATCAGCACGATGTGAACCAACGGGCGCTGGCGCGTTCGCTCGATGCGACCGTCGAAGACTGCGTGAATGCCGTAGGCGTGGACGTCAATACGGCATCGGTTCCGCTACTCGAGCGCGTGTCTGGTCTGAACAAGGTGCTGGCGAAGAACATCGTCGAGTACCGCGATGCGAACGGCCCCTTCCCGAATCGCACCACGATACGCAAGGTGCCGCGCCTGGGCGACAAGACCTTCGAGCAGGCTGCCGGCTTTCTGCGCATCAATGACGGCGACAATCCGCTGGATCGCTCCTCGGTCCACCCGGAAGCCTATCCGGTGGTCGAGCGGATTCTGGCACGCATTAGCAAAGGTATCGTGGACGTGATGGGCCAGCCAGCTGTCCTGAAGGGGTTGTCTCCTGCCGACTTCACCGATGAGAAGTTCGGCGTGCCGACGGTGCGCGACATCCTGACCGAGTTGGAAAAGCCGGGCCGCGATCCGCGCCCTGAATTTAAGACGGCGACATTCCAAGAGGGCATCGAGTCTCTGACTGACCTGCATCCCGGCATGGTCCTCGAAGGCGTCGTGACGAACGTCGCGGCCTTCGGCGCATTTGTCGACATCGGTGTCCATCAGGACGGTCTCGTGCACGTGTCGGCGCTGGCCAATAAGTTCATCAAGGACCCGCATGAGGTCGTTAAGCCTGGCCAGATCGTCAAGGTGAAGGTGCTGGAGGTCGACGTGAAGCGCCAGCGCATCTCTCTGACCATGCGTCTCGACGATGCGTCGGGCAGTGCCTCTGCTTCAGGCCGCGCCCCGGTCGAGGCGTCTGATGGAGCCGCACACAACACACGTGACCGGCGTTTGCCAACATCCCCGCGTGCTCCGGAGCGCCAGCCACAGCCAGGTGGCACGATGGCGATGGCACTGGCGCTTGCTCGTGCCAAGCAGAAGCAGTAGCGAACATCAGTTTCGTCCGTCGTGCGTGATGCGTCGTTCGTCTCTGAGACCAACGCAGTCTGCTTTCAGCCATCAGCCCCTAATCCTGCAACGAGGTGTGCTTCACGAGATACGGGCGACGATTTTCTTGAGCCGGCGGACTTTTTCGGAAGCTTGCTAGCTGCGCGCCCGGCCTGGCCGGTAAGGGCGGTCGTCGGGCTGACTACTGCGTGATAAAACGCCATGAGTCCTACGAAGATGTGGAAGATGCGGGGAGTAATTCGCTTATGTGATCCAGTCATGCCAGGAAGGTGAACAAGAGCGTCGCGGTATTGACGACGTGCGGGGCGCACGGGGTCGTATTCCGGTAGGCAGTGAGGTACACCATGACGGCAGAAGAGAAGAAATAGACCAGGTTGATTCTGCGCAAATAGCACCATATCGATCTGAAGGTTGGTACTCGCGCCTACCAGCTTGGCAGTGCAGACGGTGTTCCAGAAGAAGCCATACATGGTCAGTCCCGTCCCGCCGAGTTGCTGGTGGTAGCGGATGTCGGTAATGCCGGCGAGGATTTGCACGATACCGCCGAAGGCCAGGGCGATAACCAACGTACCAACGTGATCTCGGACCGGAATCCCCACCAGCTGCGCGCCGCCCAGGGTGAGGGCGTCGACCGCCGGTCCTAATAATCCAATTGCCAAGACATCAAAGGGGGAATGGCAGTTTGACGCAGACGGACTCCATTCGTCCGCCTTGCATAAAGCTCACGACTTCCTCGGAAGAGGGGAATGGAATGTGCTCCGGCCTTCTAATCCGATGGATAAGTGCACGGATAGCCACTGCAGAGTTCATGACATCGTACCGCACTCCACCAGTCACAGCCTCAGAGTTGGTCCCCCTCGTCCGACAGGTCTTCTTTACCCTGCCGGCACAGGCAGGCCGGGGGATATTGTCACATGGTCTTAGATCAGTTGATTCAGCCGGCACCTTTCCGGCTTGCTTGTCGAGGCCGGACGCCACCCGTTCGACTTGCACACTTTCTCGAAACGCCTTGTGAATTCTAGACCTAATTGCCATGCGCATGCAGACCAAGATCGGGCTGAATCAAGAGCACAGTGAGCTTTCCCTGAACAAGCCCGATCCAATAGAGTAGAGCTCGGCTAAATCCTTGTGGGCATATGGGCATAATTCTAGATTTGACTGATCCGGGCTTTTTTTTATTGGGAGGACGCCATCCAGATCTGGCATTGCTCTTGCTGTATCTCGCTTGGATCTTTGATGGAAGCAGGAAGGAATGAGTGCTTAGTTCACGTTGATTGAGCCAGGGAACTCATAAGGGAGCTCATGTTAAATGTAGTGACAGCGCCATCGTGACGGCGTCGCAAACTTCAGAAACAATCTCTGGAGTTGTGTCGTTCTGTCACGAGTGTGCCATCTTGTCACAGGATTCCTGGGAGGTCTTAATGCCTTGTAATCGATTCCCTCTCTCTTGCCAGACATAAGGTCCTGTGAGCAAATCCCAACTGAACAACGTGCTTGCATCTGAGCCAGTCTCTGGATCTGGGGAAGCGCAGAGAATCCTTTTTCTTGATGATAGTCCTCGTGAAGCAGAGCTGTTTTGCGAGGCCCCGGACCTCGCCTGGGAGAAGCACGGAGCTGAGCCAGAGGCGCCACGACCTGGCATTGATGACGTGGCGCTCACGGCGAAAGGTGCAATGGAATGTCTTAGGAAGCCAGCCGGACGGAAGACCAACATTCTTCCTGATCTCATCGTGCTCGATCTTGACCTGCCCGGAGATACGAGCCTGACGTTACTGCGTGAATTGCGAAGGGATTCCCGACTCGCGACACTGCCGGTGATCGTCATGGCCTGGTCCGATGAACAGTCGATTGTGCTGTGCCTCGGCGGGCTGGGGGTTGTGGGCTATGTCGTCAAGCCTATGCGGTTTGATGAGTTGGTCGCTCTTGTCGGCGGCGTTTGTCGACACGGTCTCTCTGGGAATTCTCACCAGGAGTTCTGCGTCCTGGGGTCGGAAACGAGCAGCATGACGATACTCCTGTTGGGCTTTCGAAGGTTATTCGATCAAGAGCGGCAGCAACTGTTGAAGAAGCAGGACGTCAAGTCCTGTACGGAGGTTCCCAAGGTCGTCGGAATAGGGCAGTTCGGAACTGGCGCCAGCTCGTTTGTCCGGCCAGGTCATCACGCCATAATCCATAACAGCGATGGTAGAGCAGGAAGCCGACGAGGTCGTGATACTATTACGATAGTTTCATGACGATCTGGCCCTGCCAGTAGGAGTGAACCAAAATTCCCATGTGCATGTTTGCGCGCCTTATGAGAGCTTGCTCTAGGCCGGCCAGGGCAATTGTGCTAAGAATACAGGACTTCACGGGGTAGCGACGAGAGGAGAAAGTAAAAACTCATGGTTCGTGCTGCATTAAAAAATCCTTTCGCGGTCATCGCGATCAGCTTAATCGTCATCATTATCGGCGTCGTCTCCTACCAGAAGATGGTCGTAGACATCTTCCCGGAGATCAACATGCCGGTCGTGGCTGTGGCCACGTTCTATAAAGGCATGGGGCCGTCGGAGGTGGAAGGCGCCATTACGTTGCGGCTGGAGCAAGCGTTTCTTCAGGCCTCATACATCGATCACATCGAGTCCCGTTCTTTACCTGGTGTCAGTCTCATTAAGGTATATTTCCATTCCTCCTACGACGTGAACGCGGGGCTGGCCGAAATCACGAGCCTTACCTATGCGAATCTCCGTTATCTGCCTCAAGGCATCTTCCCCCCGGTCATCATCAAGTTCGGGGCTGCCAGCCTGCCCATTGCCGTCCAGACGACCAGCAGCGAGGCGATGACGGAAAAAGAAGTTCGAGATCTCGCGTACTTTAATGTCCGCCCGCAGCTTGGCAATGTGCCGGGCGTCGCGTTCCCGACCACGTTCGGAGGGACGGTGCGCCAAGTCACCGTGTTTCTCGATCCTGAGCGCATGCTGGCTCGTGGCGTTTCCACGCACGAGATTGTGAACTCGGTGAACATGCAGAGCGTCCTCCTGCCGGCCGGCGACGTGAAGATCGGCGACTTCGACTACAACGTCTACACGAACAGCATGATCAAGGTCGTGGACCAGATGAACGACATTCCGATCAAGATGGTGAACGGAGTGCCGGTGTTCTTGCGGGATGTGGGGAAAGCTGTGGACTCCACGGGTATCCAGACCAACGTGGTGCGGATCAATGGCAATCGGGCCGTCTATCTTCCCATTCTGAAGCAGGCCGGAGCCAACACCATCGCCGTCATCGACGGGATTAAGGACGCTCTCACGAAGCTGATCGGTATTCCTCAGGAGCTGTCGGTCAAATTGCTCTTCGATCAGTCCCTCTATATCCGGCAGGCGATCCATACTTTGGAAGATGAAGGTCTTCTGGGCGGCGGGCTCGCCTGCCTGATGGTCCTGCTGTTTCTAGGCAGTCTACGGTACACGCTGATCATCGCCATGGCGATTCCTCTTTCAGTTACGGCGGCCTTCATCGGACTGTATTTCACCGGCCATTCGGTGAATATCATGACGCTGGGGGGACTTGCGCTGGCGGTCGGCCGGCTGGTGGACGACGCGATCGTGGTGGTGGAAAACACCCATCGCCACATGGACATGGGCAAGTCGGCGAAGGACGCGGCCGGCGATGCCGTCACCGAAGTGGCACTCCCGATGCTGGTGATCACCATCACTGTGTTTCTCGTCTTTCTGCCGATCGCCTTCTTCACCGGCATTATCAAGTTTCTCTTTGTGCCGCTTGCGCTCACCGTCGCATACGCGATGATGGCGTCCTATTTAGTGGCGCTCACCGTCGCGCCCGTCTCGATCGCCTGGCTCTTCCGAAAGGGAGGGCACGGTGAGCCAGGGCATCAGGCTCCTCCTCAAAGCGGGCTCATCGCCTGGTGGAATCGGATGAATCTCTTCGATCCATTTGTAGAGCGGTACGTGATCATGCTGCGCTGGTGCCTCGGCCACAAGGCCGTCGTGATCGTGACGGTCACGATCATCTTCGTCGGCTCTCTGTTCATGGCCCCTCGGCTGGCGACGGAGTTTTTCCCGAAGGTGGACGCAGGTTCCTTTATCTTGAACCTCTCCGCACCGGAAGGAACCAGAATCGAGAAAACAGAGGCGATTGTCTCAAAAGTCGAAGGCTTGGTCCGGGAGGCCATACCCGCCGAGGAACTGGATCAGATCGTTTCGAACATCGGCCTGCCGCAGGGATGGATGGTGCTCTACACGCCGGTAAATGGTCCCCATCAGGCCTATTTGCTCGTGAGTTTGAAGCGTGACCATGAGGTGCGCACGGATGACGTTATCGTGAAGTTACGCCAGACGCTCCGTCGGGAGTTCCCGGGGTTGAAGTTCTCCTTCCAGACGGGCGGGATCGTCAGCGATGTGATCAATTCCGGCCTGCCTGCACCGATCGATATCAAAGTGAGCGGCCCCAAGATGGGGGATCTTGCGGCTACGGCCAACAAGGTTCGGGATCTTGTGGCAGCGATTCCCGGCACGGCAGATGTGCAGGTCCGACAGGGGGTGGACTATCCGGAAATTCACCTGGATGTCAATCGGGCCAAAGCTTCCTACGTCGGACTCAATGAGTATCAGATCGTGACAGATTTGGTCACGGGGCTGTCCTCAAACATTACGTTGAACCCCGGCTATTGGATCGATCCCCGTACCAATAATGCCTATTTTGTCGTGACCCAATTCGCCGAGCAGATCTTGCAGGAGTTCGAAGACTTTCTGAACATGCCGCTCGTGGGAGCGCATGTGGACCAGCCGATGTCGGCCAGCGTCGGTGGCTCCGCGCTCAGGGGCAGTTCACTCGTGCTCACGCAGACACCCTTTCCGGAACGGCCGCACTTGCCCGGTGTGACACCGACCGGGGGGAGCCCCGTCCTCCTGCGAGACCTGGTGGATGTCGTGCGAAAGGTCGGTCCCGAGACCGTCGATCACTTCAACCTGCAACGGACGATGGACGTGCTCGTCAGTGTCCCTGGCAACGATCTAGGCCGTATCGCGACTCAGATTGAGGAGGCCGTCGCGAAACTCGAGATCCCGAAGGATGTGGTGTTGACCTTCAAAGGGGAAGTCGACAGCATGAGGGCCGCGATATCCGGATTCGCAGGGACTTTGCCTCTGGCGATGGTGCTGATCTATCTGGTGATGGTCGGGCTGTTTCGTTCCTGGCTCGACCCCTTCGTTGTCATGTTTGCCGTTCCATTGGGATTCATCGGCGTGATCTGGATGCTGCTGCTGACCCATACCTCGCTCAATGTGGAATCGTTGATCGGTACCCTGATGATGATCGGGATCGTCGTGTCCAACAGCGTGTTACTGGTGGATTTCGCGAATAACAAGTTGCGCGAGGGAATGCCGCTTGAAGAGGCCGTCGTGGAAGCCGGGCGACTCAGGATCAGGCCCATCATCATGACGTCGCTGGCCACCGTCATCGGACTGGGCCCGATGGCTCTTGGCCTCGGGGAGGGAAGCGAGAGCAACATGCCGCTCGCGCGAGCGGTGATCGGAGGCTTGACGGTATCGACGATTATGACGCTGCTGTTTATTCCGGTTCTGCACGTGATCGCCCGCCGGCGATCAGCAGCCAGCCTGGCTGAAACTGAAGGAGAGGTCCACTGAGTGGAGAGGTCATGGGGCTATCATCTACGCTCGCTGAGGGGGCTTCCTGGGGGGATATGACACATACATCACGGTTCAAAATCGTTCTGATGGTTGCGGCAGGACTCTTTCTTCTTGCGGCGGCCTTGATGATTATTCAGGGCCAGCAACCGACGGTGTCCGCACCCGATACAGGCCGGGAGCCCGGCCAGGCGCCTGAGGGTGTTCCCCGGGTCCAAGTATTGAAAGTGCAACGGCGCGACATTAGCCAGACCCTGACTCTGCCTGCAAATATCTCTCCCTGGTACCAGGCGACGTTGTACGGAAAAGTTTCCGGCTATGTCAAATGGATCGGCTTCGATAAGGGAGATGTCGTGAAGAAGGGGCAGTTGCTGGCTGTGTTGGATGCGCCCGAGATCGAAGATCATTACAAGCAGGCCGATGCCGATTACCAGATCAAGAAAATCACGTATGAGCGGTACCTGAGCGTCTGGCAGGATAATCACGATATCATTGCCAAACAGGATGTGGATGTGGCCAAAGCCTTGGCTCAATCCGCGAAGCATCAGCGAGACAGCCGCCGCAACTTGCTGGATTACACCAACGTCTATGCGCCCTTCTCAGGCATGATCACGGCTCGGTTTGCCGATCCGGGCGCGCTCATCCAGGCGGCAACCGGGTCGGCGACTCAAGCGGCGCCGCTTTTCACGATCATGGATTTGGACAGCGTCCGTATCTATGTGAATGCCCCGCAGGAAGTTTCGCAGTTGACGAAACCAGGACTTCCCGTGACGATGACCGCGCGTGAATGGTCTCAAGAATTGCCGGCTTCGATTACTCGGACCACCGAAGCCTTGGATCCAGCCACCAGAACGTTGCTGGTCGAAATCGATGTGCAAAATAAAGACCATCGGCTGCAGCCTGGCATGTTCGTCAACGTGTCGCTCCATCTGCAGCAACATCCGAACGCCCTGGCGATTCCTCCTGGCTCCATTGTTCCGAGCAAAAACGGACAAGAGAAATCTGTGTTCGTGGTCGAGTCCGGCAAGGCCAAACTCGTTCCCGTGAAAACCGGCATTGATGACGGTCTTTGGGTGGAAGTGGTGGAAGGCCTGACCGGAGATGAGGAAGTGGTCGTCGTCGGCAAGAGTGGGTTAACCGATGGGCAAGAGGTTCAATCGTCCGCCTACAACCTTCCGAGCGGGAAATCAGCCAAGCAGAAAATGTAGCATTTCCCTCTAGAGAGGGAACGATCGAGACGCTCTCCGGAGGGGACAACGCATGCAAAAGCTCATCACCGGAATCTTCATCATGGCACTGATCGTGGCCTGCCCTCACTTCGGGTTCGCTCAATCAGGGGAACCATCGCTACCGGCGGAACCGACTGTACCCCGTGCCGCCGTGAAACCTGCCGGCTCTCTGCTGACGCTCGATGAAGCCATCAGAACCGGTCTTGCCACCCATCCCCTGATCGAGCGCTCGCGCTATAGCTCACTCGTCGCAAAGGCCCTGACACGTCAAACGCAGGGTGAACGATATCCCTGGCTTGAAGCTTCCATCGCCGGAAGCAGCGGCTCCATGCGAATTGTGACAACGGACGGCAAAGCGGTTCACGATCGTGGGGGGCATGGGTTCGATCCGGGCGGCGCGCTCGCGAAGCATAACCAGAACATGTTGTCCGGCGGGTTCATGCTCAATCAATTGATCTCGGATTTCGGCTATACGGCTCACCGCATTCTCGCAACAGAAGCCAATGAAGCGGCCAGCGAGAAAGAGATTCTGACGAACAAAGCCTTCGTCATCCTCTACGTTCAAAAGGCTTATCTCAACTGTTTGCTTCAGAAGAGTTTGGTGACGATCGCAGCCGAGACGGTCAAACAGCGGCAAGCCGTCCGTGATCAAGTGCAGGCGCTGTATAAACAGCAACTCAAATCGAAAGTCGATCTGGACTTGCTGTTGGTAGAGGTTTCGAACGCTGAACTCTCGCTGATCAAAGCGCAGAATGACCTCAGGCAATCTTTCGCTGCCTTGAACAACGCGATGGGTATCGAAGGTCCGGACCGGTATGAACTGGAACAGATTCTTATCCGCGTGACTCCAAGCCAAGCGGTCGAGACATTGGTCGCCAGCGGGCTCAGCGACCGGCCAGAGCTACTCGGCAATCGGGACCGTCTGGTCGCCAGCGAAGAACTGCTCCAGGCGGTCAAGGCCTTGAATTTTGGTTCCCTCTCTGCTGTCGGATCGATCGGCATCACCAAATACGGCGATGTGCATGATAGTGGCATTCCTTCCGATGGCGTGGCCCCGTTTTGGGGCTATGGCGCCACGATGAAACTTCCTATCTTCACAGGCTTCCGGATTCAAAATCAGATCAAGGAAGCCAGTCATCGCAAAGGAGAAACTGAGGAGGAACTCCAGAATCTCGCGAATGAAATCATCTTGCAGATTGTTCGGGCCTATCTCACGCGAATCACGAATGCCGAACAAATCGCACTCGAGCAGGAACGCGTGAATTTTTCGAAAGAGGCATTGCTGCTGGCGCAAGAGCGCTACCGCCTTGGGTTGAGCCCGATCGTGGAGGTCGTGCGCGCGACGGCGGTGTTATTCGAGTCCGAATCTCGCTTGGCGGAAGCCCGGTATATCTACAAAACCAGTGAGTCAGTGGTCGCTTATGCGACCGGACAAGAATATAAACGCTTCTAGCAGCATGCTGAACAAGGCCACCAACTTTGTTCTCATGTCGCATAAAGGTTGAACATACCGCAAAGGTACGTCTCGCCTCATCGCTCGCTGCGGCCTCGCTGGACGGCGTTTCCGAGCATTCTGATTGGGCCGTATGGAAGTCTTCTCTGTTGCTCATTGCCGGAGGATCAAAATGGTTTTTTCTCAGACTAAAAAATGTGTGCCTTGCCTGGTGGTCCTTCTCCTCTCATCCGGGATGACGACCTCATTTGCGGAAGAACAGACGGCATCCCGTCCCATGCCTCCGGCTGGAAGCCCGTTGAGCTGGGAGCAGGCGATTCGAACGGCGATCGAGAAGCAGCCACTCATCAAAATAGCGGAACATGAGGTCCTGGAATCTCAGGCCCTGGTCAGGCAGATCGAATCAGCCAATTATCCGCAGGTGACCGGCATTGTTTCGAGTTCGGCCGGCAATACCAGAGTTCTGGCCAACCTCGGGATCTCCGGCTCACTCCCCAAACCCACCAATTACCTGACGACTCCCGGGATTCGCGCGGATTATCTCATTACGGACTTCGGGCAGACGGCGCATCGAATTCTTTCTCAGAAGTCGCTCGCAGCGTCCGCCGAGAAAGCCGCGTTGACCGCCAAAGCACTCACTATCTTGAGCGTGGAACAGGCCTATCTTAATTGCCTGAAGCAGAAGAGGCTCGAGGACATCTCACGCGAAGTCTTGAATGAACGGGAACTGATCCGTCAACAGACCGAGGTGTTTTATCGAAGGCAATTGCGATCCAAGCTGGATCTGGATTTTGCGTCGGTCGAGGCCAATCGGGCGGAGGTGGTACTGATTAAGGCTCAGAACAACTTGGTGTTGGCATTTGCCGCATTGAATACCGCCATGGGTCTTCAGGGTCCCGGGACCTATCTGTTGGAACAGGGTGTCCTCTCGGTCACGCCAAGCGCCAGTCCCGAATCACTGGTTCAAGAAGCGCTGAATCAGCGCCCGGAATTGCTCGGAAGCAAAGACCGGATACAGGCGGCGGAGGAGGCGCTGCAGGCAGCCAAGGCCCTTCGCTTTGGATCGGTAACCGCTCTCGGCACCTTGGCCTATACCTGGTGGGGCCATGAGGAACGACCGAGCGGAAAAGAGGTCAGCAACCCCGGCGCGAAAATGGGGTGGTACGGACTTGGCGCGACCAGTGCAGTCCCCTTGTATACCGGTGGCCGCATTGAAGGCCAAATCGAGGAGGCCGACGCACGGAAGGGCGAAACCCAAGCCACTACGCGATCGATCGCCAACGATATCGTGCTGCAAGTTGCACAAGCCTATCTCAGCCGGCTGACCGCCGAACAACAAATCAAGGTATCGGAAGAGAAGGTCGCCCATGCGCGCGAAGCACTGACGCTCGCGCGCGAACGGTACAAGGCCAGCCTGGGCTCCATCCTCGATGTGACGACTGCGACGACTGATCTCTTGAGCGCCGAGGTTGGGCTCGCAGATGCACAGTATGACTATCGAGCCAGCGAAGCTGCGCTCGCCTATGCGACAGGAGTTGAATATGCGCGGTATTGACTCCACGAGATTGGAGGTCGCACGTCGGTTATCATTGGGCCTATGGTGCGTGCTGATCTTCGTGCTTGCATCCGGCGGAACCTGCTGGTCGGCGGAGCGTGCCTCTGAGGGCCCTGCACAGCCGCTCGTGTACTCGCCATCGCCGAATATCCCTCTATCGAAGGGAGCTTTTCTTGGCTACGAGTCCGCGATTCGGATCGGCCTTGAACGTCATCCGCTGCTTCGCCGATCGAAGGAGACGGCTCTTGCCGCGGAGGCGGTCACGGATCAGGCGGCGTCCCGCTACTACCCGGAGTTAAATGCCTATGCGATTCAGACTGGAGGGACCGTTCGTCCGCTCAGCGCGTTCAACGTGGCAGGAGCACAGAACAAACCGACCTCCTATATAGAAAGTGCGGGATTTCGGGCGGACCAGCTGATTTACGATTTCGGTCAAACTGTGCACAAAGTGCTGGCGGAGCGGGCCGGCCAGGAGGCGGCCGAAAAGGACATCCTGACGCACAAGGCCACGGTGATTCTCACGGTGCAACAAGCCTACATCCACTGCTTACGGCAAAAGCGTCTCGTCGAGATCGCGGAAGAAACCGTGCGGGAACGTGGTGTCCTGCGTGATCAAACTGCGATTTTGTATAAGCGGGAATTGAAGTCCAAACTGGACTTCGACTTCATTTCGGTCGAGCTCAAGAACGCCGAGATTCAGTTGGTTCAAGCCAAGAACGAACTTCGTGCCGCCTTCGCAGGCCTGAATAACGCCATGGGAGTCCGGGGCGCGGAGGACTATACCTTGGAGGACCTTCCTGCCGCTGCCTCGTCATTGAGCACACTGGAGACACTGATCACCCAGGCGCTGGAGGACCGGCCGGAACTACTCGGCACGGCTGATCGGATTAAACAAGCGGATGAACGGCTGAGTTCGGCCCAGGCGTTGAACTTTCCCACTATCGCAGCCCAAGGAATGTCCGGGGTCATCCACTTCAGTGATGCCCCGCTGAACCAATATGCCGGTTCACATCCCGGGCAAACCAATCTTTGGTGGGGTGCGGGAGCCATGGTTTCCGTACCGATATTTACCGGGTTTCTGATCGAGAACCGCGTTGGCGAAGCGCGGCAACAAAAATACAAGGCTGAGCAGAGAAAGGTCGATTTGTCGAACAGAATTGCGTTGGAGGTGGCGGATGCATACTTGACGCTGCAAACGGCCCGGCAACAGATCACCGTCGAGGAGAAGGAAGTTGAGTCAGCACGGAGTGCGCTCACCTTGGCCAAGGAACGATATCGGCTGGGGCTGGCCTCTATTGTCGACGTCACCACGGCGACAACGGCTCTTTTGGCGTCTGAAGTTCGACTATCCGAAGCACGATATGCCGTTCAGGTTGGAATCGCGGCTGTCGCCTTCGCCACGGGCACAGGGTATCAACGGTTTTGACAGGCAAGTCCGGCTGTGTGAGTCGCCAAGCCCGTGCAAGCCGAATATGAAAATAGAGACTCAGCCTTACCCACCTTGTCGTGAGCGTGCCGGTGCTGGAATAATGTCCTCATGGGGAACGGGAGACTGATGAGCTGGATGGCCGACCGGCTGAATGCAGGTATGCGGCGCATTGCGGGCGTGTTAGGTGGTGTGGTGGTGACCGGCATTGTGCTGGTCCTACTGGCGATCGCTTCGGTGAACATGGTTGATACTATGGTAATTGAACGGGCTGCCGAGGAAGACCGTCTGGACGCGTTTCTGCGGGCGGCAACAGCCACGAGCCGCATCATCGGAAACGTAGGTAACGATATTCGCGATGTGAAAGCCTTGGATAAGGCGTTCGTGGACATCATGGAGTTGCGTCCCGGCCTCCGGCGTCTGAGTGTCTACGATGTTTCGGGGGGCACCGGTGTGCTGATCACGACCACGGATCAGGGACAGGCTCCCACGACGTTGACCGAACAGGAGCGGATCTCCGTGCGGGCGGGACGGGCCGTGAGCTGGTTCGATGATGCCCAAGAGGATAGGGGATGGGTCATTACCGCCCCGGTGATTGTCAAGGGTCATGTGATGGGGGCGCTTCGTGGAAAGTTTTCGATTGCCAAGTATGATCGTCTCATCGAGCAAGAGCGGGCGTTCGGCAAGGTGCTCGCCGTGGCGATGGTGGCACTGACGAGCCTGGTGTTCCTGCTCCTTCTCAGGGCGCAGGTCCATCGCCCCGTGGCGTTGCTCCTGCAGGCCATGCGGAGGACGGAAGGCGGAGATTTGGCCAGCCAGGCGCCACTGGGAGGATCATCGGACATTCGAGAGGTGGTGAGCCAATACAATCGGATGGTGGACCGAATTCGGGAGGCTGCGGCTGTCAAAGAACAATTGCTCCAAGAGATACATCGCTTCAACGACACGTTGCAACGGAAGGTTTCCGAAACCACGGAAGAACTTCGCCGGACCCATGCGATGCTGGGAGAGGCCCGCGCCCAGGCTGAACGGGCAGAAAAGTTGGCTGCTCTAGGTGAACTCTCGGCTGTAGTGGCGCACGAACTGGGGAACCCCCTGAACGCGATTTTTGGGAACCTTCAGATGCTCGAGCACGATGCCACGATCGAGGATCGTGATCGGCATCTGTCTGTTGTCCGGGCCGAGGTCAAGCGGATGATCGAGATCCTCCATCATATTCTCGAGTCGACTCGCGTCAGAACCGAACGGAGCCCCGTGGACCTCAACGCGGTCATCCAGGATGTGCTGGCCGTCAATGCCCCCGGTCTTCCTCATCGGTCTATCGAGCTCGTGACCGACCTGCCGCAAGGACTCGCTCCTGTCGCTGCGGATACACAGACCCTTCACGGGCTCATCTTTAACCTGGTCACGAACGCGATTCAAGCCATGCCACAGGGAGGAGAGCTGGCGATCTGCACCCGATACATCCGGAACGAGGAGACAGACGGAACTCTTGTGGTGGCCGGGACACCTGAGTTGGAGGACGGCGCCATCCGTCTGATCGTGCGGGATTCCGGGCATGGGATTCCATCGGAATATGTCCACCGCATTTTTGAACCATTCTTCACGACGCGGCAGGCCCAGCGGGGGACAGGGCTTGGATTAGCGATCTGTCACCGAGCGGTCTCGGCGGCCGGAGGACGACTCGCGGTGCAGAGTGCCGTCGGACAGGGAACCACCTTCATAATCGATCTTCCGCTGTGGAGGGCACGTCGTCTAGGAGAGGCATCCGATGGAGAATGAGAGCTGGGTCCTGGTCGTGGATGACGACCGGCACAACCGCGAGATGCTGGGTGAAGCGCTGCAACGCGCCGGATTTCACGTCGTTCTGGCGCCCGGGGTGGCGGAGGCCATGGAGACGGTAGGGGGACGGGATTTTGATGCGATCATGAGCGATATCAAGATGAGTCCGCTCTCCGGAATGGATCTCCTGCAAAGGATTCGCGACTCTTCTCCGGAGACCCCTGTGGTACTGCTGACCGCGTTCGGGTCGCTTGACACCGCAATCCAGGCCATGAAGCAAGGGGCTTTCGATTACATCACCAAACCGGTGAATCTGGAGGAACTGGCGCTTGTGATGAACCGCGCCGTTCAGCATCACCGGCTTGTGCGCGAACACCGACACCTCTCCAGAGCGTTTGATGAGCGTGTGCGTGCGGCGTCATTCGTCGGCCAGAGCCACGCCATGGTAGAGGTTTTCAAGCTTGTCGGGAAGGTGGCGCCGGGCCGGACGAGCGTGCTGATCCAGGGAGAAAGCGGGACAGGGAAAGAGGTCATTGCCCGGGCAATCCACGACAACAGCGCACGGGCCGCCAGCTTGTTCGTGGCCGTGAATTGCAGCGCGATCCCTGATCCACTTCTCGAAAGCGAACTGTTCGGCCATGTCAAAGGCTCGTTCACCGGAGCCCATGCATTCCGGCGGGGCTTACTGGAAGAGGCCAGTGGAGGGACGCTCTTTCTGGACGAGGTGGCCGATCTGTCTCCGGCGGGGCAGGCGAAATTGTTGCGGGCGTTGCAAGAACAAGAGATCCGTCGGGTCGGCAGCAATGAGCCGGTGAAGCTCGATCTTCGCGTGATTTCCGCTTCGCGTCGAAACTTGCACCAACTCGTGTCAGCCGGACGGTTCCGGGAGGACCTGCTCTATCGCCTGAATACCGTCACCACCACGATCCCGCCGCTCCGTGAGCGGCCGGAAGACATCCCGCTTCTTGCAGAATTGTTTCTGGCGCGGTATGGTGGACAGAAGGCTGTCCCCGTCACCGCCATCGCTCCCGACGCGATGCGGGTATTACAACGCGCCGTCTGGCCGGGTAACGTGCGGGAGCTGGAGCATGTCATCGAGCGAGCCGTCGCGCTCGCCACACATGCAGTCCTGCCGCTCGACAATTTGCCACTCGAGATTCGAGAGGGAACGAGCGAGGTCGCCCAGGAACGGCGCGCACTTCCCGGAACCCTCGGAGCGCTTCAGCGAGAGCAGGTCCTTGCTGCCTATGAAGCCACCGGACGGAACAAGGAACAGGCGGCTCGTCGGCTGGGAATCAGTCGGCGCACGCTCTACCGTCTCCTGGAGCAGTACGGTCTGCACAAGCATCAAGCCGACTCTCGTCTTGAATCCTCTGACTAGCGGCGCGGCTCATGCGCTCTTCTATCGCTCGTCTCATCTTCTATTGTGCCGTAGCAGGTTGGCACACTCGTGCCAACCTGCTCTAGCGGACCACACCTCTCGAATTGTTTCTGAAAACGTCGTCCCCGCTCCCAGACGTTCGTTTGGCGCATAACGACAATTCCTCGTCACGATTGCGGTGCGGGCATCTCTTTTGCTCATTGCATAGGTGGACAGAGAGCGTTGCACGACATGATTCGTCGAGCGGGGCCGGTTGTCGCGTCCGGGGCACGTCGCACCGGGATGAGCAGAGGAGGTGGAACCATGACCTGTGTGCGCTGTGGAGGGTTCGTGATCATCGACAGGTATGCATGGCCGGGGAAAGAGATCGACAGCCGGGAGGTTCCTCAAGCCCATTGCGTCAATTGCGGCTGGATCGAGGACCCCGTGATACGGGAGAACCGCAAGCTCATGGCGATGGGTGGGCTTCTCCATCTGAATATCCGTCGGGTTGTGCGAGGCCCCATGGACTGCTCAGCTTCGAGACCTGGATTGGTCGGCGCAAGAAGGAGTGCGTCATGACGAACACACCACAGGATATCCGAGGGATTGTTCTCGGCTGGGGCGAGGGGGCACGGCTTAAGGAATTCGCCCGGGAATGCTTGGGCTCCGAAGCGCCGAAGGAGTTCTGTGCATTCTTGGGACATCGGACCAGACTTCAACATGGCGTCCATCGGGCGGCGATGCTGATACCGCAGATTCGAGTGGTCGTTGCGACCGAGCATCACCGGCGTTATGTGGAGGGGGGTCTGGAGCCAGCCTGCCTGGACTCGTCCTGTTCCAATCAGATCAGCGGGACACGGCTTCTGGCATCCTTCTCCCCCTGGCGAACCGTGCTCCATTTGGATACATACGCGGACGTGGCGGTGCTCCCGTCGGGCCACTCCGTCCAACCGGGCTGGCGGTTCATGCAGGCCGTCGCCTAGGCCGTGCGGTGTCTTACGGTGAGTTCCAGCCAACGAGTAGTCCTGCTCGCCATCGAGCCACCTGATCCCGAGCCGGAGTACGGGTGGCTTAACCCCGGCGCGCCGCTGAGGGACACTTCCGTGGAAGCCCTTCGGGATCTCGCGTAATTCATGGAGAAACCGACGTGTGATCACGCCGGCAGGTTGACGCGGGAGGGGTGGCTCTGGAATACGATGGACGTGGTTGCGCGGGCACAGAGTCTGTTCGATCCGACCGTGGAAGCCGCGCCGCACTTGGCTGGCTCCTTCTCCATGATCCGGCCGGCGATTGGCGCGCACTGGGAACAGCTGGTTGTTGAGGACGTCTATCGGACGATGCGCCCGCCAACTTCTCCACCGCCGTTCTGGCACGGTATCCCGAATGGCTGGCGGTGCTGCCGGTGCAGCATGTGCTGTGGAGCGATTTGGGCAGAGGAGTTCGTATCGTCGACACGTCTGGGCGTTCCGGTTCCGTCTCGGACTGCTGCCGACTCGTCGAGTATTGTACCAGCCGCAGCAGGGCTATGGTGAGTGCGGCACGGCAAGAAGGGAGGGTCTCATGGAAGGCTATGGACTGCGAGTGTTGGTGGCAGAGGATGATGAGTCCACACGATATCTCATAAGCGATGTGCTCTCGAAGGCCGGCTATAACGTGTTCCCGGCTGTTGACGGAATGGTCGCTATCGAGGAGCTCAAAAAACGGCACTATGATGTTGTCCTCACCGACTATCAGATGCCTCGATTAAACGGCTTGGAACTGTTGGCACTCAGCCGGGAACTCATGCCGGAGACACCGGTGATTCTGATTTCATGCGCCGACCTGAGCCTGGAGCAGGTCGCTATCGAGCGTGGAGCCTTCGCCTGGATCAGGAAGCCGGTTCCCGTGACCCAGGTGCTGCTGATCGTGCGTGCGGCAATGGACCAGATTCGATCCGGCCATGGAGATGCGGGGACGGATTCCGGTTCTTCCACAAAGTCGCCCGTTCAACTGGCCGCATCGATTCACTTGGCAGGGCGAGCGCGGTGAGGTGATGTTGCAGTTCCGGCACTCGACGGAGAGACGTGAAGTGATAGGCCGAGCTGCTGGTGCTGTGTCGGCGACGTGACCTATGAGTCTGTTGGTGTCCTGCGCCTCAGTGCAGGTCGCGCCGCTGACTCATGAGTCGCACTCTCTCCGGATCGGAGGTCGTTCGTGGATGATATCGCTCAGAAAACCGGCTCACACCCCTATCTCAAGCCGGCCGGAATCGTTGCGGCCAGCCAGGCTCCGAATGAAGATCGGCTTCAGGATCGCATAATGAAACGGACAAAAAGTTGTGCGCCGATGCCGTGATTCTTGGCAAGGTTGATGCGCTCGAATCCATGGGTCGAGGACACTATACGAATCCACGGTGAACCCGCCTGGCTCTGGGTACGTATTCATATACGTGAGGCCGTGGGGATGGTGGAATCCCACACGTCCGGATTCGTGGTGTGCGTCCAAAGGGCTGAAGATCAGAGGGAAGGGAATAGAGAATGTATCTGTCCCGTGAATTAGTACGAGCAGCAGGAACCGATGGACAATCAACATGACAGCCGGGGGAACGGTGGCCGGGAGACCAAGCAGGTAGGAGATACACAATGAGAGTAAGCTCAGGATCGTGGGCCGTTCCTCTGATCAGCCTTGTAGCCGGCTTTGCGGGGGGCCTGCTGGCTGCATGGCTGGTGCTCGGTGATCCAGTCGTGGCCGAAGAGACTGGCGGTCAAATCCCTGCGGTCGTGAGCGCGAACGAATTTCGTCTGGTGGATCAACGGGGGAAATCACGTGCCATCATCGGGTTCTCGGCAGAGGAGGAGCCCTATCTCGCCATGCTGCATCGGAGCGAGGCCCGGGTTATCCGGCTCGGCCTCTCGGAAGAATCCGGCCTCTCGATCCACGACGTCGACGGAAAAACGCGCCTGGTGCTGAGTCTGGACACGGCCGGAGAGCCCTCGCTGATCCTGCGAGACCGGCAGCACCGGACTCGTACGATTCACACACAACCATGAGCCTTGTGGTCGGGTGCCAATGGGGCAGACGGCTCGGATCGTCAGAGAGAAAGGCGGCATCACATGAGTCGTCAGGCACTTCTGATTGGCCTGATCAGTGTCACGGCCTGCACCGCCGGTACCTTCAGCGTCGCCGCGGTTCGAAACGACTCCGAGGACGAACAGACGGTCGGATTGTACAAGCGGCTGGCCCCGGCGACGGTCTTTCTATCTTCTGTGTACACCTCAGACCATCCGATGCTGGATCCGACGGCAACCGGCGTGGGAGCCGGCTTCATTCTCGATCAAGACGGCACCGTGCTCACGAATGCGCACGTCGTGGAACGAGCCAGCGCCATCACTGCGACGTTGTTCGACGGCCGGCAAGTCCGCATGGAGGTGATCGGCAGTGACCCGGAAACGGACCTGGCGGTGCTGCGGCTGCCTCGGGATAAGGGACCGTACGCCACGGTCCCACTCGGAGACTCCGACCAGCTGCAGGTGGGACAACGAGCCCTTGTGGTGGGCAGCCCGTTCGGGCTCGGGTTCACATTGACGTCGGGGATCATCAGCGGTCTTGGGCCGTTGCCGGGGAAGCGTGGTCTCGTCGACTCGCGCATCATCCGGACCACCGCGCCGATCAACCCTGGCAACAGCGGGGGGCCGCTCGTGGATACGCAGGGCCGCGTCGTCGGCATTTCTACTGCTACGCTCGTCGGCGCCCAAAACATCGGCTTTGCCATTCCGATCAATAAGGCCAAAGCCGTGATGGCTGAACTCAAGCAGCGCGGGCGGGTGAGCCGACCTTGGCTTGGGGTCAGCGGGAAGTTTCCCACGGCGGAGTTCATCAGCTTGTTTGCGATGCCGCTCGGGCAGGGGTTCCTGGTAGAAGATGTGGAAGATGGGAGCCCCGCCGCCGACGCGGGACTTCGGGCCGGTACCCTCGACATTGTGGTGCAAGGAGTGCCATGGATTCTGGGCGGCGATATCGTGATGGCGCTCGATGGCAGCCCCATCCGCACACCCGGAGCGTTCCTGGACACGATGAAAGGTATGCTGGTAGGACGGACGATCGAGGTCGAATACCTCCGGGAGGGCATACGGCACCGCACGGCGCTCGTGGTGCGCGAGCATCCGCCGAAGACCTGGAAAGGTACACCTCCCCCCGGGGTACCGGTGGCAGGCGCGCGACCCTTTGGATTCCCGCCGTGGGGGGGTGGAGGCTTCCTGCAGTTTTGAGCCGGTGTTCGTAGAGAGAGTGTACGTCTGCGGCTCTGGCCTGTGACCGAAGCGGCCCACGAGGGCGGAGCAAGGCATGATGGAGGGAGGGGCTATGAACCGGGAACGTGGTGAACATGATGGCGACGCATGAGTTTGATCTGGTCTGTATCGGCAGCGGACCGGCCGGCCAACGAGCGGCCGTACAGGCGGCGAAATTGGGCAAGCGCGTCGCCGTTGTGGAAAAACGCCGGATCATCGGTGGGGTGTGTCTGGGCACCGGCACGATCCCCAGCAAGACCTTTCGCGAAGCGGTCTTGTCGTCCGTCGAGCACAATCATGTCTCCGGTCGGAACCCGACGCAGCGTATCTCAGTTCGGCCCACTGCGGACCAACTTCTCACCTTAGTCGAGCAGGTGGTCCGGCGCGAAGTCGAGGTGCTAGAAGATCAGCTGTGGCGGAACGACATCGAGCTAATGCAAGGGGAGGCATCCTTTACCGATCCTCATACGCTTGTTGTGGCCTCCGAGGCAGGCGCCCGTACGATTACATCGGCGGCCATCTTGATTGCCGTCGGCACGGTGCCGACGCCGCCACCCGGCGTTGCGGTGGACGGTGAGGTGGTGCTGTCCAGCGACGACCTTCTGCAACTTAAGCGGTTGCCCCGGACGATGGTGGTGGTGGGAGCCGGCGTGATCGGCATCGAATATGCTTCGATGTTCGCCACGCTGGGGTTGGAAGTGACGCTCATTGATAAGCGCACGCGTCTGCTGGATTTCCTGGACTGGGAGATCGTGGAAGAGTTGATGCACCAAATGCGGGCCCGCCATGTGACATTCCGACTGGGCGAAGCGGTCGAGCGCATCGAAATCATGGATGGTCCACCGCGGCACGCGGCCATCCTGCTCGAGTCCGGAAAACGGATCGTGTCGGACTTGGTGCTCTTTTCGGTAGGACGCGTCGGCGCAACCGATCGCTTGAATTTGCCCGCGGCCGGCCTCGCTGCCGACGAGCGGGGGCGGCTGAAGGTGGACCGCCAGTTCCGAACCGCCGTGCCCCACATCTTTGCCGCAGGCGATGTCATCGGGTATCCGAGCCTCGCTGCAACTTCTGCGGAACAGGGACGATTGGCGGCTTGTCAGATGTTCAATGTCCAGTGCAATCCCATGGCCGATCACTTTCCGATCGGCATCTACGCCATCCCTGAAGTCTCGATGGTCGGTGCGCCGGAACACGTCTTGACAGAGAAGAAGATTCCTTATGAGACAGGCGTGGCCCGCTATCGGGAAATCGCGCGGGGCCAGATCCTCGGCGACGAGAGTGGGCTCGTGAAATTGCTCTTTCATCGCGAGGACCGGCGTTTGCTGGGCGTCCATGCCATCGGCACCGGCGCAACCGAGTTGATTCACATCGGCCAGGCCGTGCTGGGCCTCAATGGCGGCCTCGACTACTTTCTCAACACGGTGTTCAACTATCCAACACTGGCCGAGTGTTACAAGGTAGCGGCCCTGAATGCGTTTAATAAACTTTCAATGTGACGCCTTGGCACCAGGCGAGAACATGGTGAGGAGCCGGTCCCGTATGTATTATTCTCTGAAACAGCGTCGCGGTGAGCGCTTCTTCCTGGTTCGGTCGATCCTTGTCCTGTGTCTGCTCTTCACCGGATGCACAAGCGTGGACACCATCATGCTGACCAGCGACACATTTCCGCCCAAGGGGTCTGCCGACGAGGTCGCCGTCTTGGAACACAAGCCAGCTCGACCGCATCAAGAAATCGCGGAACTGCGGATCGGCGATAGCTGGCTCAGTTTCGGCAGTTTGCAGCGCAAGATCTTGAATCGGGCGGCAACCCTTGGAGCCGATGCGGTTGTCTTTGCCAAACCGCAAACCGTGACTCAACACGAGGTGGCCTATCAATCACTGTATGATCCCTGGGGGTACAATAGTCCCTACTATGGAACTCCGTGGGGGTACGGCGGGTATGGCGGCTATGGCGGTCCTCTTGGATCGTGGGGCCCGTGGGGTGGAGGCTACTCAGGCAGCGTCGCGGTTCCGTATGATGAGGTCACGAGAATGCTCATGGGAACAGCCATCCATTACACGGATGCGACAGGCCTTAGCGATCGCACGTGGTCAGGCGAAGCATGGTCGCTGAAAGAAGGCGTTGCCGGCAAGGAGTCGCCGGACAGAGGGTCCTGGGCGCATGTAACAAAGCAGAGATTTCTTAAGGGAGACACACTCCGTGCGACTACCGATGTCGAGTAATAGGAGGTGGTCCCGGCGAAGAAGTTTGGACACCTGCGTTGGACAGGCCGCAGACTCGAAGAGCACGGGAAGATTTGTACGGAGTAGTTGTATTTTGCATCCGCTGTGAGCTGAGAGGTTTTGGTAAGACATGGCCGTGCGGAATATGCTGCGGCTTATGGCGTGTCTCTCCTTGTTCCGCTGAGCGGAGGTTGCGCCACTGACCAGAAGCCTGTGCCGGCCGAGGTGTATCAAACGTGGGATGACGTCATCACTCGCTGGATGGGCCAACGGAAGGTAGACCTGTATGACGAACCCGGCCCACCTCAGTTTCATAAAGAAGCGTAGGACGGGATGGAGGAACTGGTCTGGGATATGGCGCTGTCGAGCCTGCCGGCCTAGCGGAGATTTATGACACGCTTTCGCTCTTATAGATTGTCGGCTCTTTTCCTTCGCCGATGCGCAAGGGGTCATCAAGGCTGACCGCCGCCTGGGGTGCGATTAGGGCTCATGCTTGGATTCTCAGTATGAATCAGAGGCGCATCAGCGCAGCATCACATTGCCCTGTCAGGTCATCCGGGAGCCGGTTCAACCGTGCAGCACGGTTTGGGCTGATCCTGCCCGCTTTTTCCATGCTGCTGGCGTGCGTGTCGGTGCAAGTTGAACCATTGACCCATGAGTCCTATCCCCCTCGCCCGAGTCACGAGCCGGTGCAATGGCTGGAGACCGAGCCTGGCTCTCCGCACATCGAGCTGGCCCGGATCATTGCGACGAGTCAGAGCGCGGATGAAGACCGGCTACGCGATAAGATTCTGGCTCGTGCGAGGATGATGGGAGCTGACGCCGTGGTGCTGGGGAAATCCGATGTCTTGGAGTCAATGGGATCGAGTCCTCTGTATGAATCCACCATGGGTCCGACGGCGGACAGTTTCAGTCCATACGCAGGCGGCTGGGGGGGGTGGCCTTTCTATTACGACCCCTGGAGTTTTGTGCAAGGCGCGGCGGACCAGACTGGTCGGACAGAATATTTGTCTGGGACTGCCATTCGATACGTGAGCCAGAAATAAACCCATCACGGATACTGAACGGAGAGGCTGACGAATGACGAGGAACCGGCGACAGTGCTCCACGGCTAGCGGTGTGATGGTGGGGCTGATCAGATTCATGCCGCTGAGCGTCACGGCTATGGTTCCGGTGGAAGCGCACCTCATTCCCGTATCCCAGAAGGTTGCGCCGGCTACGGTGTTGCGCTCATCTGTATCTGTGGCAGAGCATCCGCTCACAGGGGAGACGCCGCCGACACGCTCTGCCCGATTGTTGAAAATGATGAACCTCAGGTGATGGGGTTCTAGGAGATATTTGTGTCGGGAACACGCACCCATTCGTTCAGGTTTATGGAAGCTCTCGTGGCGACGGGCTTGATCGCGGGATGTGGCCTCAGCGCTCGGAATACGATTCCAAGCGAGTTCATCCAGCAGGCAGAACCGGGTGTGACGCTGACCGCGCTCTCGACGCACCCCGACCTCTACCAGGACAAGGTTGTCATTGTTGGCGGGGTGCCGCTTGCTGAAATACGAGAAGGCGATCGCCTGTGGATCGAGCTGAGGAATCGGCCGCTGGATGCCAACTACGTGCCTCACCGGCCTTCCTCGCGCGGCGGACCAGAGGACGGGCATTATTGGGTGCTGGTCTCCTCCCGCGATTTCCCTCCGACCTCGCACACGTGGGCGCGAGTGACGGTCGTGGGGCGAGTGCTCGCCCGTCCCCTTTCAGCCCCGCCACCGGTCACGGCTGAACAGGGACCGGTGCTTGCCGCCTTGTATGTCCATGCCTGGCCTGTCGACGAATCACGTGCAGAAACCTGGCAGGACCGTCGCAATGCCCAATATGGATGTGCGAGGAGGAACGGAGCCTTCTCAGCGTCACTGCTGGACCTGTGGCTCCCTCTATGGGGGAGAGTAACGGAGAGGAAGTCGAGTCATGCGGTCTAAGGTCTCGTTCCAGAAGTTGGATGCAATGGGAGGATCTATGCTGAATCGATTCATACTACTGTGCATTGTGACCCTCATCATGGGGACCGGCTGCACCGGACCCACCACAGCTACGCGCGACACGATTCCTTCCGGAGATCCCGCTATAGGCTTACTGAGTAAGAGGATTACGCAACTCACCGTGAATCTCAATGGGCTCTCCAAGCGGATGAGCGACGTCCCACCGATGCCGGCAGAATCCGATGCGACGTTGCAGGAACTGCGCGAACTGGACCTCTCCGGCTGGCAACTCCACCAGAAACAGTGGGGTCTTCAACGCGACCATCTGGTCTTTGCCCGCGATCAGCTTGAGAAGGCCCAGAAGAATCCGGGTGATAAGCCGCAATTGCTGAAATCCTGGCGGCAGCGGCAGCAGGAGTATCAGGCAGCCCTTGAGGAGATCTATCGACAGCGTCAGCAACTGGAACAGAAGCATTTAGAGGCCGAGGTCCAGCTGATCGAACGAAGGCTTCACTGAAGGCAGGCGGCACGAGTTAGTCATCGCACAGAGCATCTGTGGCCCTGTTTTCATTGGTTCGCGTCGCCGGTTCTTCTGCTGGATCACAAGCGCGCAGCGTGTCTCACTGGCATCGGTCTCGCGACCATCTGCTCGGCTACCCGATCTGGCCGGCATAGAAGCAGAGAACTCGTTCATGGGTTGCGGCAGGAAGCGTTGACGCGCTTGCTGGAGGGGAGGCAAAGCCACTCGATCTAGTCATCAGGCTCGGTGAGCTGGTCATGACATCGCACCGGCCTGGACAAACTGTGCGTCACCCTTGGGAGATGAATGGGTTCCATGAGACTGATTAGTAAGACCCTGTCCTTCGCGCTGGTGTTTTCCGTCGTGTTTTTCGTCTTGCGCACGGCGGACTCCACCGGGTTGATCATCGGGGATGATCTGGACGATCTGGGCGGCGTGCCCTGGCTCTATTCGGCCGTCTGTCTCATTTTCAGTATTCTGGCCGGCTTCATCATCCAACACGAATGGGATCAGTGGAGCTCCCTCGTGGAGGCCGTGAACGGGGAAGTCAGCGCACTCCAGCACCTGTGGTTGTGGTTGCAGCATGTGCCCGACCTTCGGATATCCTTGCACGAGGCGCTTCGGCAATACTTGATGGTCACGATTCAGGACGAATGGGGTCCGAGCGCACAGAGCGAGAGCGAGGCTGCGCAGAAATCCCTCTCAATGATATGGGAAGCGGTGGCCGCCCTTCCTGCGTCTCCCGGCCTGGTGCTGCCGGCGACGGTGATCGTCGGTGATCTCCTGCGGCATCGGGAACACCGCCTGCACTCCGGCCAGCGGCGCATGCCGCCGATTTTAAAAGTGACGGTGGGATTCGCCGATGGTTTGGTCATTGTACTGTCGTTGTTCATCGGCGTGAAACATCTGTGGCTCGATTATTTGTTCACCCTCAGTATCGCGCTCCTGGCCTATGTTATCTATCTGGTGATCGACGACCTGGATCATCCGCTTCGACCCGGTATTTGGCATGTGACGTCCAAGAAGTATGAGCATCTGCTGGCTCAGCTTCAACAAAATAAATAGTGCTGTGGGATGGTATGGCTCGCATATGAGGCGCAACTTCACGAGGATAAGGTTGGTTGGCCAGAGAGAAACATGACTGGCGATGACATGTCTCCGCCTACCGGATGACCTGGACAATGTTCCTTCCAGAGGGAATCGCCGCCGCGCGGTCCAGGCGAAGCTCTTTCGGATGGATGACCAGGACCATCAGTGGAATTATCGGAATAGGCTTGAGGAATCCGCTGGCCGGATCTGAGAGTTTGCCGACGCTCAAGCGCTGGGAGATTTCTTGGGATCAAATTGGAAGCGTCGAAGATCTGCGTATCGACACACCTGTCGCCCATGTCTGTGTTAACACCATTGAAGTTGTGTCATCCTGACATATCGTGCCACATTGTTTCAGGATAAGTTACACAGCCTCCCGGTCTGTTCGCTCACCGCAAGAGATAAGCCCTCGATAAATCGAACTTCAGTTCGATCGTTCCAATCGCCGAATGGAATCATTGGTGTTGGCATCCTCATTGCTCATCCACATGTGCGATATACGAACTGGTTACGAGTCAGAAAGAATTCTGGAGGCCTGGAAGATATGAAGGTAGGCATTGGGTCCGCAGGGTTAACGGTCGTCCTTGTGGTGCTCGGTATTTCGATAGCCGGAGGAGTCTAACGGCACACATGAAGGGGGACATCGGTGAAGGGAAAATGCTCTATCAACGGCTTTGTGTGACCTGTCACGGACCTCAAGGAGAAGGCGACTGGCCATTTGGGAGCAATTTAGCTCCTCCCGCCGCCAGGTTGAATGTTCCGGCAACCCGGCTAAAGCCAGATGCGGAATTGTTGAGCGCCATTAAGGAAGGAAATAGCCGGCACGGCGATGCAGTCAATCAAACATCAACTCTCTGACCAGCAAGCCCACGATGTTCTCGCTTTCGTGCGAAGCCTGGTTCAGTCGTAGCAGCAGGGGACGGAATAGCTATCTGCAAATGTCTGATTTGCTTCATTTGCGTCGTCCCGGAATGTTGAGGTAGATGAGAAACGTACCTGACGACGGTTGTCGGGGCGTTCCACGATCATCTCGGCTGTTCTTGCCGATGGTTTCTCGATCGGTCTCGGGCCAGGCTGCTTGGGTGTGACGCTTCCGTTGCATCCAGGCCGTCGGACTTCCCGAATTGCTTAGGAGGAATGTGCGACACAAATCCACATCCTTTCCGCGAATCATCGGTTCGGTGTGACTATCCAGACCTTTCAGGAACCGGTGAGGAATATCACCATCCGTAGGTCGCCGCGGCGTCCCGCAGCTCGCAGAGCGTGACGAGCGGCTACGGATTCTCGAGCGATGACAGGCGCAAGGCCTGCTGCCGGATGAGACCAACTTGAAGATGTCGGAGTCGTCAGAGCAGGCATCAACAGCATTCTTGCGGTTCCTGCGACCATGATGCGAGTCGCATGGTACATCGGAAAATCGAAAGAAGCCCCTGATGGAGGTCCGTGATGAAGAAGCGCACCCTCGCAAAGACTCCGATGGACTCAGCCGGCGCTCATGAGCGCCAGCTGAACAGGCCGGGCAATGAGACAGAGCAGCTCATTGCGACGAAAGCCTATGAGTTGTACGAGCAACGAGGGCGTATAGATGGGTATGACTTGGACGACTGGCTCAAGGCGGAGGCGATCATCAACGGTTCGATCGAGTGAGACATTCGCATGACGACCCCGGTCAACTCCCCATACCTGAGATAGAGGATGCGCTCATGAACACGGCAGAACGGCCGACGGAAACTCGGCGGACTTTTTTTTCCTGGATGATCGGGATCGCCACGAGTGTGATCGGGCTGAGCCTGGCGATGCCCTTGGCGAGCTATGTGATCGCCCCGGCCCTGACGCGCCGAAAGACCTCGTGGGCCGAGGTGGGGCCGACGGGGGGGTTGCGCACGGGGGCCCCGGAAGAACTGGAATATGCCAGTACCGTGAAGGACGGCTGGCGGACGGTCACGGCGAAGAAAGCGATTTGGGCGGTCCAGCAGCCGGCCGGCGAGGTGGTCGTGT
>JAGXAR010000199.1 GCA_018971525.1 Nitrospirota bacterium | reverse complement strand
TGCCGGTCGTAAAAATAGCGCTGCGGCAGCGACACATCCACGTGAAAGAACTGTGCGTCTGGACAGGCGCGGATCAGCTGTTGCGTGAGGGACGAAAACTGCGCGGGAGCGTGAATCGAGACTTCCAGCACCGGGGTGGGACGAGGCGCGCCGAGTTCGTATCGTTCCACCTCCCTGGTGCCGATGCGACAGGAGGCACGGCGGAGCAGCCGGAACACCTGCTCGCGGATGGACGGCGGGGCCGCCAGATAACAGGTCGGCACGAAGGGATCGACGGCCCTGATGCGGCGACCGTCCTCGCAAAGGAGCCAGACGACCATGCCCTCTTGTGCCGGATATACATCAAGAAGCCATCCCGTGAGTCGAGTCGTGCTGCATGCGGGTTTCAAGGGTCATCACTTTCTGTTGCAACGTGACGACGTGTTTCTGTTGTTCGATCAACATGGACAGCAACATCACCTCGAACGGTGTCTCACGCGCGAGATAGGCGCCGGCCGACGCATGGTGGCGGGCAGCGGCAAACAACCCATCGAGCGCCTGCTGATCCTCACGCCGCAACGCACGCCGGTAGCGGCTCCAGGAGTCGATTTCCTGCTGGACCAATTGCGTGAACGTGGCAAGCGTGCGCCCCATGCTTACAACCGATTCCAGAGCGGACGCGGAATCATCCAGCGTCTGGGCTCAGGCCCTCCCTCTTCCTGGAGCCACAGCCCATCCTCGGCCTCGCACAGGTCGATCACCCGGCGCGCCTGCGCACGGAGTGCCGCCACAAATCGACTGCGTCCGCCTGATTCAGGCGGCGCGAGCGGACTCACGCATAATACCTGTATGGCCTGCTCCGCCATGTGCTGCAGGGCCTCCATCATGGCGCGAATGAGGCGCATCGCTTCCGCCTCCGGCACCGACTGATCGTACAGGGTGTCGAGCGGACCGGCGAGAATGACGAATCGCGCATCATAGGTGCGCAAGGCCGAGGGGAGACATTCCGTGACCAGCCGGACCATCTGATGACAGGTGAAGGCCCGTGAGACGTGAATCTGTTGTAGTACATGAGCCGGCGCCACCCGACTTGCCCGAGCCAGCCGCCCTACCAAGAACGGGTCGAAGACATTGGCGCCGGCCAGATACAACACTGGTTCGCCGGCCAACGCGCGATCGACCGCGGCACAGAGGCCCAACCGATAGACCGATGACGGGCCGGACAACAGCACCAACCCCTTCGGCTGATCGGTCGAGACCGCACTCCGCCGCAACGCCGCCAACAGATGGCGAGGCGCCTCGATGACCGCGCCGCCACCCTCCGTGCGGAACGGAAACTCAATCGCCTGTTGCTGCACCTGAGCCATAGCGCACCTCACGATTCGTTGAAGTGGCGGATCACGCCCGCGACAATTCCCTGGATGCAAAACTCGTCTTCTGCCGACACGATGATCGGCTTCATCGCTGCATTCGCCGGATGCAGTTCGATCCGGCCGTCCTTCCGGTAGTACTTCTTGATCGTCGCTTCGTTGTTGACCAAGGCCACCACCGTCTGCCCATTCCGCGCGGTACCCTGCTTCCGCACCACCACCAGATCGCCGGGGAGAATGCCGTCGTCCTTCATCGACTCGCCCTTCACCCGCAGCGCGAAGGTCTCTCCCCCCCGCAGTAACGGCGGCAGCACCGCGACCAGTTCAGCTTGCGTAATCGGTTCAATCGGCGCCCCGGCTGCCACCATCCCCAACATAGGAATCTGCGCCGACCCTAACTGATCCAACGCCATCTCGACCGACAAGGGCACCTCCCACGTGCCGGCCTCATAGCGGCTGATCGTCATGCGGCTCAGCTGCAGCACCTCCGCCAGCTTCGCCTGCGTGTACCCCAACCGAACCCGCGCCTGTCTGAACTGTTTAGCCGTCATGTCACAAAATGTTACATACCGTAGCCGACGCTGTCAAGTGGCGATTGAGGGAATAGTTTCTTGGACTTTGGACTATGGGGCTCGAAGTTTCGAGGAAGAAGTGGCTCTGGACGCTATTTACCAAAGCGGGAAGCAACGAGAGGAACAGGTTTGAACATCTACCTGATAAACGATTGATGTTAGGTAGGAGAAGATGGCGGTAAAGGTTCGAGACGGGCTAACTCGGCAAGGATATTCATTTTATCCAACTGCTTTTCTCTACTATCAGGCCAATTTACGATATCGGCATGGCGAGCGTGAGGTGTTGGGCTGGGCTGAATTAGGAGAGCCGCAGCGGTGAGAATCGCATCGGCCGTAATATCTGCCCTAGCTAGCACTCGCTGACCATCTTTTCGAGCCTTGGTCACGCAATTCTCGCCGATCAACCATATTTCGTCATCGTCGCAATCTTGAGTTCTATAAACGGAAGTTTTGAAAACTGTGGAGGGGGAAATTGGCTTCTTTGGGGAAAAGGCTTGAGGCGAAATATGTTTTGTCTTCAGATTGAACCACTTTTCTTGAACTAAGAATCGGGCAATCAGCTCGGTTCGATCAACTTCTATGGTAGGCAAAGGATCCGGCACGTCTTAGTCAACTTGTCAGAATTTCAATAAGTCGAGTGGGCCAACCATTCTTCAAAGGTTTTGTTGCACTTTCTCTATTGTTGAGCGCACCTAAAAT
>JAGXAR010000091.1 GCA_018971525.1 Nitrospirota bacterium | reverse complement strand
CGGGTCACGGATGACGAGTTGAAGGACGTCTATCGGTTCGGCCAGGAGCACGTCGCACAAATCGATCCACAGGCCGGCATCACCGATTTTTCTGGTGTCACGGAGGTGGCCTTCTCGACCCAGACGATCCGAGATCTCGCCCTCTCCAAGCCGATTATGCCGGACCCGAGCCGGCTGATTGTGTTCGTCGCGCCGGCTCCTCACCTCTTTGGGATCGCCCGAATCTTTGAGATGCAAGGAGCGGAGTCCCGTCCGAACCTGCATGTCGTTCGCACGGCCGAGGAGGCGTATATGCTGCTGAATGTCCGTCAACCCCAATTCGAGCCACTCTGACGTCTTGCTCATGCAGAACGGACAATACAAAGGGGTCGGGATGAGCTGGCGGCTTGTGCTGAACTTCAAATAATGATCCGGATCGTGACCTGGCTGTACCAAGGTGAGAAGAGCGTATGCGCGCATGGTTCATGGATTCAACGGAGGGTGTCGGAACGCTACGGTTCGGCGAGGTGGCGGGTCCTCAGCCGGGCTCGGGTCAGGTGCTGCTACGAGTGAGAGTGGCCGCTCTGAATCCCGCGGATGCCTTTCTGGCACAGGGGCTATATCCAGCTCATCCGCCACTGCCCCATATTCTCGGGCGTGACGGGGTGGGCGATGTGGTGGCGGTCGGGCCTGGCCCGTCTCCTGTCGGGGTGGGCGAGACGGTGGGTATCCTGCGTTGCGACGTGGGAGTGGGCGTGTGGGGGACGCTGGCAGAGAAAGTCGTGGTGCCCATGGACAGTGTCACCCGAGTGCCCCGTGGCTGGTCCCTCGAAGAGATGGCCGGCGCCCCCTTGGTCTTTTTGACTGCCTGGCAGGCGCTGACGCAGTGGAGTGACCCTCCCGCGCCGCCGCCGGCTGGTGGTGTTCTTCTCGTGACCGGCGCGTCAGGCGGTGTCGGCGTGGCATCCGTGCAGCTTGGAAAATCGATGGGGCTCACCGTGGTGGCCTTGTCACGCAGTGAGGAGAAGCGCGCCAAATTGAAGACGCTCGGGGCTGATGTCGTGTGTGATCCGCTGGAGAGAAATCTCGTGAACGCCGTGAAGGCGGCCATCAGTCCGAAGCGAGTGGACCTGGTCGTCGATAGCGTGGGAGGCGCGCTGTTGACTCCGGTGATCGCCCTCCTTGGCTATGGCGGCCGGATTAGCGTGGTGGGCAGGAGCGGGGGGACCGTCCCGGAATTCAACACGGCGAGCTTGTTCTTCCGCCGCATTCGGATGGGCGGGGTGTCGGTGGGGGACTATTCCGCACAGGCCGCGCAGGAGGCCTGGCAGGAGATCGTTGATCGACTGGATGCCATAGGCCAGCGGCCCCAGGTGGACAGCATCGTCCCGTTCGAAGGAGTGAGGCGAGGATTCATGCGATTGGGGGAGGGGCCGATGGGAAAAGTGCTGGTCCGTGTGGCTGGCTGAGGTCGTCGGGCTCTTCAGTGGACTTTGACGTCACGGATAGGGACTGTGATCGACCCACAAGTCGTCCGGGAAGCCAGGAACGAGCTTGCTGCTTTCGATGTCATGACAGGACTGGGCCAGCAGGCGTGGTTGTCATGGGCGAGGTCAGCGTCTGTGAGCGAGGACCTCAACCTGCATCCGGAGCGTTGATTCGTGATCGTGATCAAATACCATGGGTGGCTATGGCACAAGAGTGGGATGCGCTCTCCCGAATCAGTGTCTGCTTCCCTTCCTGTTCCCACCATGCACAGAGGACTGTCATGTTCTCTCTTCTTCAAAGCTGATCGGTGAGTGCTCCATTTGAACCGGTGGGCTCGCACAGAACATGGCTCACCACCGACTCCCCTGATATCGCACAGTCCTGAACATCTAGAAAGCCCTGAGACGGTTTTATGGATAAGGGGCAACAGGCAAAGTCACTCTCGACATCCCACACGCTCCTGAGCGCCTTGACACCTCCCTATGGTCGGCCTAGCCTCGCAGCCATTCAGATCGGATCCTCCACCTGAGGAACCTGTCAAAAGTAAGTGGGGGAGTTCAGGTCGCGATTGAGAAGGCGGGGAAAGGCTTCGACAGCATGGCGACACTTGAGAAGAAATGCATGCGCAAGCATCGGTCCCGGAGGAGATACCGTGACTGGTTTTACCTTGCCTCAACTCTTATCTGTTTCCTCGTCACCTTGGATACTGGCATGGCGCTGGGACAAGAGGTCCAGCAGCAGTCCCACCATGAGGCGAGAGCCTGGTTGGAGTTTAATCACCATTTGGGTGGCATAGTCGTGTTGGTCTTGGCAGGCCTGACGTGGCTAGACCTGCTAAGGATCAGACCGACCGTGGTCATCAGACTGTGCTGGCCGTCTTGCCTCATTCTCATAGGTCTATACAATGTGATTTTGAGCGACAGATTTGCCTGGCCAATTGGTCAGGCAGGGCTCGTCGAAAGCCTCTCCGATCCAGAGGTCCTTCAGCATAAAGTCCTGGCAGTCTTTGTTCTGACGCTTGGTCTTATTGACCTGCTGCGACGATTGGAACTGATGACCCACATAGCCTGGCTCTATCTGTTCTATGGCCTGGCCATGTTGACCGGAGTCATGCTTCTGATGCATGACGTCGGCGCTGCTTCCCAGACGCACTCCCACGGGCTCACTGTGAGCCATGTCGTGATGGGCCTCCTGGCACTGGTGGCGCTCGTGCTTAAGGTGCTCGTCGATCATGGCATCATCATCGGAAGATTAGCGCACCTGTATCCGTTCGTCCTGGCGGGGTTGGGAGTCCAATTGCTGTTATTCACGGAGCCCTCAGAGATCGTGCGATAGCCGGGTGACCTGCCCCTCGAAACCAAGACCTCCTCCTCTCGTTAGAGCTCTCAGGCACCGTTCCCGGTTGACCTGGCCTACGTTTGACTCTTCACCAGGGACGGCCTAGCGTCTTACGGAACTCTTGAGAAGGTTTGTTCAGCGTTGAATAACCATCATCCACGTCGTGAATATGGACGATCGGCCAAGATGCCGGTGTGAAATTCAGAGTCGGGTCGCTCGCTGTGGCGACTGTTAGAAGAGATGGCCTAATGACGTAATTCGTCCGATAAGCCCTTCTGAGGCGCCTGATCCTTCCGAAATGGTCAACATATTGTTTGTAGGCGTTGCTCCAACCAGTCAGGAGGGGAAAAACAAGGGAACACATTTTTATTCCTCACCCCGGACCCGCTACGACGAGAGCTATTCCGTCTTCTTGCGGATAGACCATTCTCACTTCTCCCTATGGAACTCAAAGGTGAGGATAGTATTCGGGCTTTTCACGAATCCAATTGTTTTTTATTCATGCGGCAAAGGTATGTCCCATAAGCACCACTGCTCCCCCTAATGCGGTCATTGCGTTCTGTGCGGCACGGCACCTACTCGAAGCAATTCGATTCAATCACTCACGAGCTGTATGTATTCTCAGTAAAACAAATGTCGGTCCAGCAACTGCGGCAATCTTTGGGCGTCCGATTGCGGATGAACCCCTCTCTGTCACTGTTGGTGATTGGACAGGACTAGTGGTCACAGCCCCGCAGCCAGTCGGAGATGAAGCTTCACGGACTAAAGATGTCTTATCCAAGCTGTGGACGTGTTCTCAAACAGTGGAAGCAGGGAGAAGAACTAGCCTGTGAAACATGACTGTCCTTGACAGTCCACCACGGATGACCTAGCCTTGGGGGCAGCGGCTTGCCCAGGAGTCAGAGCCGAATAGGAAACCGCGAGAGTCGCTGCTGAAGCACCGCTCTATGGGTTATATCGACGACAACCTGATACCGGGCGAGCACGTGATGTTTCGCACTCATCTGCATTGGAAAGTTTTTCTCCCCCCGGTGCTCCTCTTCCTGATCAGCTTCCCCATCATCGGGATTGCGATGAACCAAGGGCTCAATACATATGTGTCGTTGGCTGTCCTCGTGTTGCCCCTCGGGGCCTTGCTGTCTGCGTATCTCAAGTGGCGCTGCTTTGAGTTCGGGGTCACTGACAAACGTGTGTTGATCAAGACAGGAATTGTCGGTCGTCATACGTTGGAAACCTTGCTCACAAAAGTCGAGAACATCGGGGTGGAGCAGACCCTGTGGGGACGGTTCTTCAACTACGGCACCATTTATGTCACGGGCACCGGTTCCACGAAAGAGACCTTTCCAGGCATTCACGCCCCGCTGGAATTTCGCAAAGCTATTGAGGCGGCAGCCGTCGCCTTTGAGGAACGGCGTTCCGGTGGACGAATACCGACAGGCCAGACATAACTCAGGCGCCTGAGAGCACTCTTTGACGCGAATGAGCCATGGTCGAGGAACACGACGCGCTCCCCAAAAAGGTGTTCATTCGATCGAAGCTTGCGGGATGGACATTTGGCCTGAAACCGGGAAGCCCGTTCCTGTTCGCCCTCCCCCTCCTGACTCTGAACTTCACTCATTCTTTCGGCGCCCAAGCCGCTGAGCCGCTCGACATCAACACCGCCACTGTCGATCAGCTAAAAGGCCTACCAGGAATTGACGATGCTTACTCAGAGAAGAGCATCAAGGGCCCCTCCTATAAGCGGAAGGATGAGCTGGTACAGAAAAAGATCATCCCGCAAGCGACGTACGACAAATTCAAAGACCAGTTTGTGGCGAAGCAAAAGCAAGTTTGGGCGGCATCATTGAGATGGGGCAGTGGGTGGAGAAGGGGACGACGCATTAATTTATGACGTGGAGAGTGTCTAAGAAAAGGAAAGACGCGGAGTGCCTTCAACAACACCCCGCATCTTCTATCTTTCACGAAATGACCGAGGGACTTCATAGCCAGTTGATCTTGAACCTCACACATGGCCATGGAAATCCCATGAGTTTCAAGGCCGAGCTTGCTTTCGTTGACCAAGGTTTTTAACCTGAAGCTCAGGGATCATAGGAACATTTATGTTGATGGAGCATGAGGAAGAAAGCCGGGATTCCGGCGGCTTTGGGCGCGGGATTTCCTTCCTTGCGGCCGTATCGGCAAACTTCCTGGGTCCCTTCTCCAAAAGGCGAGGAAAGATGTGCTGGAGGGCAACAGAGGTGGCAATCAGTGTAGTCGTGGGGCTCATGCTCGAGCTCCAAGGATGCCGTTTGGGCCTTCAACCCTCCATGCCAGATATCGGTGCGACCACGATCGCGCATACGGCGGAAATCCAAGCAGACGATCAGACCGTGAAGGAAATTATGTCCACATTTAAACGTGCCGACGAAGCCCTCAGACGAATGGATCTGACCGCCCTCATGGACCTGTATTCGGAGGACTACACGCACGATGGTTACACGAAGGAGCTCATCAGAAGAAATTGGGAGGGCCTATTTCAGCACTATTACGATTTCTCCAGTACCCATGTGTTCTCAAGAATCAAAGTGGAAGTCGGCAAAGTTCCCAAGACTGAGATCACCTGCACAGGAAGTCTCTGGGCATCCTCCACCCGCACTGGCGAACGAGTCAATATTGACAGTTGGTTTGGCGCCGTTCATCTTCTAGCATACGAAGATGGGGTATGGCGGATACGAGGCCATGCAGGGGAGATCCCCCGCAAAGAGACACGCTATACGCTTCCACCCCACCCATTGTTCTGAGCGGCGCTGTGCTCATTTTGTGCTCAACTCCAACTCATTCCAGCTACTCCAGCCCAAGTTCGAGTTTCTCGCAAACCTTGGCTGGAGTGGGCCTGAGTGAGTCCGAGTAGGCTGGAGTAGGGTCACAGAACCGGTTTCCTAACCGCTGTTCCGCTGTAGCCGCGAGCTGGCTTTTTATTATGGATTGGAATCCGTGAATTGCACATTCGCAGACTCTATCTAACGGGTGGAACTTACAGTAGAAGTATTCAATCGGTGGCTAATGTGTGGCTGACATGATTGACGATAAAACCTAGAAGGAGGCGAATCCAAAACTGTACTGCCCCACCTAATTTTGGACAGGTCGAGTCTTGTTTCTGACTAACCACTCCGCATAACACTCGCCTGGCGACTGCATCCCCAAGACGCTGTGCGGGGCCTGGTGCTTGTAGTGTTCGATCCATCCCAGGAGTTGACGCGCTACGTCTTCCACCGTCTCGAGACACGGCTGATAGACATAGTCCCGTTTGAAGCTGCCAAAGAACGCCTCCGCCAAGCCATTTGACTCCGGACTCCGCGGGGCGTGTGACACGGGATAAGTCCCATGGCTCGCACGAACGGCCGGAACCGATGCGACGTGTATTCCGGCCCATTGTGGCTGAGAAATTCGATTCCTCGTGCGTGGGGCCGCGCTCCCCCAAACCGGTGCCACATAGCCTCCCGCAGCATCTCGGCGAGATCGTCGGCCATAATGCGCGTGGCAAACCGCCACGCCAATACCATGCGGTCCGCGCAGTCGATCATGATGGCCAAGCGGCCCTTCTGTCCATCCCACGCTCGGATACTGGTAATGTCTGACGCCCAGCGCCGATTGGGTTCGCATACTTGCACCCGCCCTTCGTGTCGCCGCCCCGACCGGACGAGTCGTGTTCGACCGGTGGAGAGCCAGCTTCGGTCGCCTCACAGGCAATCCCCGCCCGGACGGCCGCCGGTCGTAGAACCAACTCCGTGGCTTGTCCAAGACCTGACAGGCCAAGACGATGGAACATCCCATGACACGCGTCAATCATCTTATATTCCCTCGGGTAATTTGAGTCCCTTGAGCTCGAAGGCTTTTTTAACACATCCACCTCCAAGGCCTTCCGCCCCAGCGCCCGCTCCAGTTCCTCGACCCGTTTCTGCAAGCCCAGCACCTGACTCTTTGGCACCAACTCGCCTGGCTCCTTCAGCCCCTGACCGGGGCTGCGCTTCCAGCGGTACGTCTACGCAGCATTCATCGCGTATTTTCGGCAGATCTCCTCGAGCGAGATCCCGGTCCGCCACTCCCGCAGCACCGTCAACTTCTGCTCGGCGATCCACTGTCGCCGTCACCCCCGACCAGTCTGGATAGGTTTCACTGCAGTGTCCATTGATCCCTCCTCGCTTAGAGGACCTGTCTATATTTTAATCGGGGCACAACAGCGAGGGGGCACCGCCATGGCAAGACAGTTTGTCTTGGGCTGGGCATTCAATCCAGCAGGTTCCTACCCATCCTGCCTTCATCAAGGTCCGATCGCAGTCTCGAGGGCGACCCATCGAACAACTGCATCTGTTTGAACCATATAGGGCACCTGACACTCAGCAAGAACACATGAAAAGGCGGTCCGAGGTTTTCAGCCCATGGCATTCTCTTTGCTGCGTTACGGACATCTTCCTGAAGACTGAGTTGATTCGCATTGCATCGGGGGACCTGCATTTTGCACCCCCATGCCACCAGGACACCTGTTTGATCCTGGGTGCATCCAGGAGAACCGTCGGAACTGGTCGCCCATCTCTCGTATTTCGCCTTTGCCTTTTTCAGGAGATCAATGATGCACACCCTACCTAGACCGATCGATTCTACTACCAAGGTCCTCGTAAGGAGTCAGTATGGAATATTCGGAATATACGGCGGAGAGATGCCTTGTCCCCAGTGTTCATCGTCAGATTGCGTCCGCGTTAAACGACGTGGCTGGCGGGATTTCATGTGGAGACTAAAACAACTCTTTCCGTGGTACTGCAAGCAGTGCGGCCATCGGTTTTATCACTTCCAGCGTCGCTAGCAGCCCAACTTGTTCGCCTGTGAGCTACGGGCAAGATCCGATGCCACCTCGGGAGTGGCGGAAAAAAGCTGGTGGTCGCAACCGCACACACTTCAAGCGTCCCCTGCGCGGTCTCGATGAGCTTCCTGGCCAGCACCTTAACAGCACGCTTTCCTCAAGATTCCTCAAGCCGAACCAAATGCATCTAGAAGAAGCGCCACGGCATACCCTTCAGTTTTTACCACGATGTACATGCTCTATTAGAGGAATGGCCACTCTCCCAGCCGCGGACATCTTGTCCCTTGAGAGACAGGATGTCCTTCTTTCAATCCACCCATATGCCAAAACACCATGAACCGAAGTTGTGGAATTTGCTTGTTTCAGATCTCGCCTGCACTCTGGCCAACAAATTGCGTCCGGCACCTGTGACGCCCGGGGATGACAAGAAGGTGACGCCTATCATCTTCGAAATCCGGAGGTGGCGTATGGGTGCATTTAACAAGATGTTCATCGCTCTGGTTGCCGTGTGCTTTCTGTTCGGCTGTGCGGCGCCTTTGCAGGAGACGACGCAGATCAAATGCACGAGAAGCGACGGGCAGATTCTCTATGCCGGCCCGTACAACGAGGAAAACCTGAGCGAGTACATCGTCCAGGTGGACGACTGGACGCTCGCCGTCTATCGCAAGGGCGCGTGCCGGAAGGTGCAGGCATGAGCGATCGTGAAACTCTGAGCGAAGAGCAAGAAAAGTGAGGCTAAACGTTGGCGAGTGGAGCAACGCTGCCGACACTCGGCGGGCGGATCGGGATCCTGTTGTGCCCCGGTTAAACGGAGCCGCCCGTCGTGCGCGTTAACCACCGTATAGCTCCTCGGGCAAGAAGAACGAGCCGGTTGGCCACGCGCCGCGAAATGGTGCCCGACGTGTGACCATTCCGGTAACTAGGAGGAATCCCCAGTCTTGTCTAGGAGATGGGGCTAGATCAGAATATAGCTCAGAATATATGGGCTACATTCGGAAACGTCTGCATGACGTTGAGGAGGGAGTTATGCCCCGGCTTCCAAACATACCCTTTGAAAGGCCGATGCCCGACCCTGATGACCTTGAAGAGAGCGGCCTATCCAGCGATCATTCTGCGCTGCAGGGTCACATAAAACTTGGAGCAGGTTGGTTGTGCGCGACGCTGGCGGGTGTTATCGCTCTCGTATACTCCACGCTGTCGCAATTTTCTCCAACGTCTACAATGTTGGGTCTGATCGGGCTCCTCGTTGCCTATGCAGCCTATGGTTATTCTCTCAGAAAGAAGAACACCCTCCAATTTGCAGACTCGCTCTACTATATGGGTTTTCTCTGGGCACTCTTTGCCCTTATCGCGACCTTCGTGCTCTGGCCCGCTCCCAAACTGACTGCTGACGCGGTCCTCACTACCTTTGGCTATGCACTGGTCCCGACGTTTTGTGGAATGCTTCTTCGACTGTTGGTCATCCAATTTCAAGCCACGCCACCCGATCGGCTGGTCCATGCCCAAGAAACTATTGATCGCCGCGTTTCGGCTCTCATCCAACAGATAAACGATGCCACGATGGAAATCACTTCTTTCAAGGATCGCGCAGCCAAGGATCTCGTTTCCATGCACCATGATCTTATGAAGTCATTAGTGGATGTTCGCGAAAGGCTCTCCGAGGAATACCGGACGCTGACCACAATGATGAGTGAAGGCTTCGAGTCTTCGTTGAAAGATATTCTTGGCCGACTCGCGGCAATACAGATTCCCCAGGACATTCTCACGACAGAAGTGGCCAAAGTGGTTGGCACATTAGAGAGGCGGGGAGAAGACTTTGAAGAGGCAGTGCAAAGACTGGAGAACAGTTTGATGCAAGCGGCCGAAACCGTGACTCGGTTTGGGGATTCGTTGTATGGATCAGAAGCCGCGAAGCGAGTCGGAGTTGCGGTGAACAATTTGTCCAGCACGATCAAAGAAAGAACCGATGAATTTGTCAAAATGAACACGGCCTTGGAGGCAAGTCGTACAGAGATGGAGAGTCAGCTCAAGAGCTTGCAGTCGTTACGATCGGCATTTGCCATGGTTTCAACACAATTGTCGACATTGGACACGGAGCTGAGGGACTTGTCGTTAAGCGCAATATCGGCCGATGTCAGGAATGGGCTGATGAATGTGCAAAAGGCCATACACTCAAGCCTCGACGCGAGCGAAGCGATCGAATCGACGATGCGGGGAGTCATGTTCTTCTTGAAGGAGAGAGTGACTGAGGAGCGTTCCGGCCATGGAAACTGAAGCACGTTCAGGTTGGGCACTCGGCTTGTCGCTTGTTCAAGTGATGTTGCTGCTTGTGTTTGCGGCGCTGATTGTTTATGTGACGGACAATGTGGAGAGCAGGGGACAAGAGCCGCACCAGAGCGTTGACGTACCAAAAGCTCCAGACGCAGTTCTTCAAGCCAGACTCGACGCGGCAACGGAGAAGAGCGATGATTTAGAAAGACAGCTTAACGAGATGACGGTCTTTGTGAATGAATTGAAGCTCATGGTGGGCGCGAAGGTTTCAACGAAAGAAGGCTTTCACGAAGCTATTGAAAGCTTAAAGCGCGGTTATGCCTTGTGTCAGAAGGACAATAATACGTTGATTGAAGCAACCGTTCAAAATGGTGTGGAAACACTTCAGGCCATTGGAGATATTCCTTCCGATTTGGTAGTGAATTTGGTGAAGGGGGATCAGACGTCGGATATTGAACAAATTGTGTCGTTCATTCAAGACGTGTATCAATACGAGATAGACCACAAGTGTCGATTCAATTACCGACTGAAGTATGCAACGGACAACGATTACAGGAAGGCGAGAGAAGGATTCGAGAAGTATTTTTATCCTGAGAAAATGATGAGAATCGGATGATGATGAACTGATTGTGTCCATTCATCCCATAGTTCTTGGAAACGGGATGCCGCTCGTTCCTCATGACCTTCTTCCAAAGGCACAGTTTCAGTTCGTCAAGTCCGCATCATTCGACAGCGGTCTCGTACAATTGCCTACCGACGAACCAGGTAAAGGAATCGTTGTATAAGGTGTAGGGAGGAGTGGGGGAGAAAGCGCCAGCCCCCACGCACGGCTCAACGGCTCCTAATCCTACGGTGGCACAGGTTGCGGATCATCAGCCGACAATCCTCGCCTCGCTTCGCGTGTCTCAGTCTCTAGTTTTTCTAGAGTGATATTCCCCGATACCACCAGCACAATACGACGATGGATAGAATGTCCGTCGAAGGACAAAATGTTTCGCCGGACGAGCAGGTCCTTATTTTGTCCCGCTCTGAGAATCATCCTAACAGCTCGACAACTTTGAAGATGTTCACTATTGCCGTCCAACCATAATCGGTGGCAAGCCATTTGCGGTTTATTCAATCTCGAAAGGTGCAAGATTCCATTTTGCCGATTCCAATTTCCGGCCAAGGAAGTACCTACATAAATAGCGCATCCCAGCTTTATGATGATATTCATAGCGGCATCGAATGCGGGATGTCTGCAGGCGATCTTGGCAATGGCGGAACGAAATGTGTCTGGAGTGCCGGATCATGATGTGATGCCAATAAACTGACGCTGGGCGTCGAACTTAACAAGGACGTAGGAAAGGAGGATGCGGCATGCCTACACGACTTATCCTCTTCTTGAGTGCGATCATCTTCTTGAGCGCGATCGGCGCAGCTCTGCTCTTGGGGCAGGGGTTCGTTAACAATTTTGTCCAGGCCTTTCCAACTCTAGTGAAGACTGACAACGATCTGGTGCGGGACGGAGCCAAAGTGACGGTGCGGTTTCAAATCACGCTTCGCGATACCCCCACCACGACCTACAGAGATACCGAACAATTCATACAGGGCGGGCATATTCTCCCGCCCGCGATCGAGCAGCGGATGGCCGGGATGCAACCGGGAGAGGCCAAAACCTTTCTTCTGTCAGCGGAAGAAGGTTTTGGCCCCTACGATGAAACCAGGACTACAACTATCCGGACAGCCGATTTGCCCCTCGACGCCCGTGAAGGCGATATTGTATATGATTACGAAGGCCGGACTGCCATGATCGTGAGGATATTTCCGGAGACGACGGTGCTCGATCTCAATCATCCTCTGGCGGGCAAACCGCTGATTGTCACCCTGCAGATCGTGACCATTGAGAATCCAGATGATGTGGACAAAAATACCGAAACCGGCAACGGCGATCATACTGGTTTCGTTAGGTTGTCAGGAGTGTGATGAGATGCTCGGTCAGGGAGCCCGCAATGGCTCGGCCGTCGGCACCCTGGTGAAGCGGACGACACGCCTGGTCGTCCCGGCACGGATGGAGGGGACGGATGCGACGAGTGCCCAACAGGGCTTCACCAAGAAACTCCGACACGTGCCCGCGTTGCTGCGCAAAACGCTGACCTATGATCGGGGGAAAGAGATGGCCGAGCACGAGCGCTTGGCGGAGCGGCTGGCGATCCGGGTGTTCTTTGCGAATCCGTACAGTCCGTGGCAACGCGGCACCAACGAGAATACGAATGGGTTGTTGCGCCAATACCTGCCCAAGGGCACGGACTTGTCGGGCTACACGCAGCGCGAGCTGAATGTCATGGCCCATCGCCTGAACACGCGCCCACGAAAATGTCTCCACTTCGCCACGCCCCTGGAAGTCTATGCGCACCTGCGCCATCATTCACCCGTTGCACTTGGAACTTGAAACCGCCCAGTCATTATTCCTGCGAAGTGATTGTTTTTTTCAATCGCAATCCACTCTGCATAGGCCGGTCCACTACTGAGCACCAGGAGCGTGATCAGTAACCCGAAGCCCGAAACGTAGGCCAGAGCAGCTTGAGAAGTGGCCCCGCGTGGTACATCACAGCGCATTGCTCGTGGATGTGAGGAAGGGGCGAAGCCTGAAGGGCATAGCCGACCAGGCCGGAGTTTTTGTGCCACCTGCCATGTGAGCGTACCTTTGCTGTGGGTGTCAAGTACGCCACACTCTCCTCAATTAGCGGCAAAGTATGGATTTGTGGAAGTCGATAGGCGAGATAGCCGATGCCGTGTTCTTAGCTGGAGCACGCGACCAGCGGGCTAAGAAACCACGAGGAGAGGTTTGCCTACCTGGTTACCTTGGCGTGTCGGTCTAAGGAGTCGGTCGAGGTGTTGTCTTCGGGGAGGACGAGGGGGCGGAACGGGTTCGCTCCGCTTCTTGCTCCGCCAGTTTCTTCTTGATGTCCTCCATTTCCCTCCGTAGCCCGTCCAGATCGGCATCTCGCTGAGTGAGCTCCCCCTTCGCAGGTGTCGGTGGTTGAGCGGCAGTCGGTCGCATGTCCGATTCGGCAGGCATTGTGGCGAGCACGTCGTAATCGATCACCAGAGTGGCGTCAGTTGCGCGCGCGTCGCGATAACTGTCCTGCCGTCTTGCCGACTCCGGGATAAAGAGGATTGTGTGTGATGGTGTCGGCCCGCCGGCTCCGTACCGGGACACGGCGATTAGCCAGGGCAAGGTCAGATACAGTGACCGTCCGTAGACGTAGAGCGATCCCGTCTTTGATTCCGTGGGTGCCCCCGTTTGACCGACGCGAAAGCCAACTTGCTGGTCCGCCGCAGCTCTGGTGAGCCCCTCGACCAGGAGCGGCGCCAGGAACTCAACGTCCTCGTCCCCAAACACTCGAACGGCCTCTGGCTTGCCTCCGACCAGGTTTCCCACGAACCCTCGGTTCTCCTTGACGACAACGCCGCGAAGGATCCGGCCCATCGTGTCGATAGGTAATTTGATTGGATGGGCAGCTTGAAAGGATCGATCGGAAATACGCTCAAGGTAGATCCTTCCTCGATCGGATTCATGCAAGGTCAAATCCAATTCCGGGCCGGTGGCACAGGCGAAAGAGCCTACCAAACAGCCAGTCAGCAAGGCGACCGCATATCCCTGTCGGAGCAACACGTGAAAACCTCACCAGTAACGGCCAACGCAGTCTAGCACAGGAAGGGGGTTGCAGAAACTATGACCGACCATCTTCGGACTCGAAACTACCCACTTGACAGAAGGAGACCTGACCTCTT
>JAGXAR010000090.1 GCA_018971525.1 Nitrospirota bacterium | reverse complement strand
AAGATGGGTATTTTGTTCGGACGGTGGGTGACAAAGTGACAGCCGATGTGATCAAGAAGTACATTCGGTTTCATGAGGCGAAGAAGAGAGGGGCTGAACAATTGGACCTCTTCTAGAAAGCCCCGCCCGGAAGGGCGGGGTTCTTTACTGGTGATTCGCAATTTCCGCCATACGCCTCTAGTCAGCGTACTTTGTCTCTGATCCAGACTTTTTGTCGCTCTTCCTAACACTGTAATAACACCTGGCCTACGCCCGCGTGTGGGAGGGATCGAAGGAAAGACCACCTCTCTTGAGGGACCTACAGTCCAAGCAGCCCGGTTGAGCGATTTCGCGCCGGATGCACCGTGCGAAAGTTCGATGAGTTTCTCATCGCTGCCTGCGACGAGATAGATCGCCTGCTCTTCTGTCCCAATTCACCTGTTCTTACGTTCACCTATACACTCGTAGCAGTTGCCTCTGGCCCATGACAAAGGGGACCAAGACTTGCACACCTCTCGCCTTGCCTTCTCTTCAGAGCAAGGAGGGACGTATGGTGCGAGAGGATGTTGTTGCTGATCAGATTCTCGAAGCGGTGAGGGCGCATCCTGAGTGTGCCTTGGATGAGTTAATAATCAGCTTGCCGGGACTGAGTTGGGCCGAGATAGTTCACGAAGTTATTCGCTTGAATCGGTCAGGCCGGTTGCGGCTGAGCCAGAGTAGCTTAGGATTGACGACCAGACTTCACGCGCTATGAACGGCTTGTTGAGCCTGAGTTTCATTGAGTCGATGCTATTCGTACTCGCCATGGGCTGATCTACGCCGGTCCCTGTCAGAGGGGCTTTGGAGTGGAAATGGGTGGAGGTTCTGGCGGTCGCTGCCCCGGCTGACCAGAAACATTCTCTTCTTCTCCCGGGAGAGACCTCCACCCCATTTCCTTTCTCGATCCGCGCTACCCCATAGCCGTCCAGATTTTCTGTGCATTGTCCCCTGTATACGTCACTTCATCCGTTGTGGTGCCGCGCTCAAAATAGAGGCGCAAGACTCCTCCTCCAAAGTGCGCTTGTCGGACAAGGTCGAGATTGATTGCGGCATCACCTGGACGATCTTCATCTTTCACCTTGACGAACCGCATAGCGTTTGCCTCCTGTTGTGGATGTTTCGATTTCCCTTTTTGAGACCAATGAGTCCCGTGTCTGTGAAAAGGTCGGGTTAACCTATGCGGCCAGGAAGAATGAGTCAAGGTCGGAAAGAGGCATTCTACTTACTGTCCAGGCTATATGCTTCCTAGTGCGGGACGGAAACTCCAAGACCCTAACGAAAGGCTCTACTAAGTTTCCTCCACTCCCGCGGCGGCAGGAAATGGCCCCTTCTGAGCTTGACCGGTAGCGACTGCGCCTGTTATCTAAGTATCAAGGGGTTTCGTCTGCGAAGAAGTAAAGGGGATCTTCTCCCATGTCAGTCAATACCTCACGCATAATCCTACTCAGGGCGACCGCCCAGCTGGAAAAGCCAATTGCGACCGAGACCCGATTGCTGCCGAATTGGACAAAGGCCGTAGCCGTGGTGCTGTTGATGGCCTTGATGGTTTTCCTCCTGCTTCCGTCTGGATCGGCCTTGGCCGATGATTCGTCAGCAGGCGCTGACAGCTCAGAGGGGACGGGGATTCAGGTGGCGAGTTGGGCACTCACGATTCCCTACGCCATCGGCAAAGGTGCCTTTGCGCTCGGAGGCGCTGTCATCGGCAGTCTCGGCTACGTGTTTTCGGGAGGAAACTTCAATACCGCTCAGACCGTCTGGACCAGAAGCATCTACGGGACATACCTTATTCGGCCAGCGCATCTGAGAGGCGAAGAGCCGGTACACTTTCTTGGCCAGACTGAAGTTACGCCCCCTCCCGCTCAGCCAACGATAGAGCCGGTCAAGCCCGAGAAGAAGTGATCTCGTTACGCAGCCCTGCCGGCAAAAGAAGAAGTAAATCCTTCAGGAAATTGCTCCCTACTTCTGCTTCGCCACAATCTGATCCTTAATCTGGTCCTCGATCCTTCCGTGGGTGACAAATCGGGTCAGACTAGACCTATTGCTCCCTATGGGACTACCTGCGCGTTAGAAGCAGTTCGATGTAAGCCATTCGACTGGAGAGGGGCAGATGGATATTATTTCCCACGGCCTCTGGGGAGCGATTACCTTCGGTCGAAAGAGTCGATCGAGCTTTTGGCTTGCATTCGTGATGGGCCTGGCTCCGGATCTACTGTCTTTCGGGGTTCTGTGGACGGCAGTCATGCTCGGTTTTGCAGAGAAACCAGATTTCAGTTTCGGACCACCCCCGGAATCTTCGATCCCTCCGTATGTGCATCATCTGTACAATTTCACACATAGCTTCATTGTGTTCCTTATCGTGTTTCTCTTGATTTGGTTCCTACTGAAACGTCCGCTCTGGGAACTCGCGGCCTGGGGCCTGCATGTGCTGGTTGACGTGCCCACTCATTCGTATGCCTTCTTCCCAACGCCCATCCTGTGGCCTCTCTTCGATTGGAAGTTCAACGGCTGGCAATGGACGACACCAAACATTCTCATTCCCAACTTTGTGCTTCTGTCGCTGCTCTATGCTTGGTACTTATCGCAGCCTTATCGGACAAAGGGGTAGGCAGGCGCGACGACGTCTCATTGCACGTAGGGCAGAGACACGATCGTATGACTCCGTCGTTGACTCTGCGCCACAGACTCGTTTCGCCAGACAGATCCAGGATGAGACCGCGTCTTGCAATTCAACATTTCGCGGCGCGTGGCGGTCCGGCTCGTTCCTCGCCTTCCGGCTTCATTTACGAGCAGAAAAACAAGAACATTCTGAATTTCTGGGCACAGGACGGGGTCGGAACGATGGTCACTCGATTGGCGTCAGCTTCGCGGGCGACCGGATGGGCTTTCTCCGTTTCTCGAAGTCTTGTTCAATCAGCTTCAAGGCGCTCAGTTGAGACTCTAACTCCTCAATGCGCTTATCTCGCTCTCGTATTTGTGCCCTGAGGGTTTGCACCTTTCCTGACACATCGGCAACCGGATCGCTCTTACGCTCAACAGAGGGGGCGGGAGCTGTCCCGCACGCGCTCAGGGTGATCACCAAAATCACGGCAGTTCCCGGGCTGCTCCAACTCTTTCTGCGCCGGATGCTCATGGTCTAGATGTGTCATCAAGGGCTACATCCTGCAAGGACATTCATGATTCCGGCTGGAGAATGAGGGGCGGGTCTTGCCATCCAACATTTCGCGGCGCGTGGCGCGCCTGCTTGCAAAACTGACGGTCGCATTCCTCGCACCGAGTCGCCGTCCTCTGATTCGTCACGGACGATTATGGCGAGACGGGCGAGACAAGGTAAAAGACATAGAAAGGTGTCAGAAACCTACGCAGCACTTAGACGGTCCTAGCTAACGAACTCAGTGACTTATGGCACTCTCAAACAAGGACCAGACGCAACTGTTTCCGATACCTCTTCAGTGACTCGGCTCCGTGAAGAAACGAGAAACTCTGCCCACGACGCCTTCGATGTAGGCGCTCCACTGCTTAAATCGTCTTTCAGCCTCGCTCTCCGAGGGGGCAAACACCAGTCCCCGAAAAGCAGCTCCGATGTCAGGGAATACGTGTGTGATCCTGCGGGCCTCGTCTATATGATCACGAGCAAGTCGCAATTGGGGTTTGATGTCCAAGGTTTGAATCATCTGCCCCACCCCTATGTATAGGGCCCCGGCAATAGGAATTGCGACTGCCGCCGTCGCAAAGATAATGGCCGGAGAGGAGATGCCGGCGACACCTCCCACAATTGCTTCAGTGGTGGCATATTTTTCTTTCAGCTGCTCGTTGGCCTCAATGCTGCTCTCCGCCATCTCAATATAGCGCTCGAATGCTGTTTCCGCGCTGTGAAAGAGGATGAGCAGCTTTTCTCCCGTTCGTTTGTTGTCATCAGACAATTTTGCTGTCGCGAGTAAGTCCAGATCTACAACGAGACCTATGTCGGTCTCTGGAACCTGCGGAATGTAGTAGTCGGCTGGATGTGGTGCCGGAGTGGCGCACGAGCAGTTCAAGGCAAACGGGATAACGAGGATGACTCTCCAGCCAATCATGTTCACTTCATAAGGAAAACTGTGCCCTAGTCGCGACCTCTGTTATGTCGCCGGGACAAGGTAACTGCATGAAGAGGTGTGAATCATTTATTTTTGAACCAGTGGAAAGCATACGCTGAAGGATTTGATAAATCGAGATATGCCGTGAGAGATTTGGGCTATGATTTTGAACACTAGCGAAATGAAACGGCGCCCGAAACCATTCCGAGGCGCGTGCCGGTTCGGCTCCTTCCTCCCTCTCCCCCTTGCCTCACAGAGCGATAGACCAGGCCGACCTGAAAGAGCAGCATGTCCAGATTTCTTCGCCCTCTCAGTCCCTACCACCGCCGCGCCGGACTCCATTTAATCCCACGCCACCCGAGGCCTTCGACTTCTTTCGAACTCTTTCCTTGATTCAATTCTTTTGGAGTCTGATTCACGCTGATGACTTTATGATCGCCTGGCTCGCCATCACACTGTTCGGGACGACAATTTCATCGCCCTCCGGGGTCTTGATGACGGTATAGCCCAGGGTGAGGTCTTCTATCTTGCCGGTTTGAACGCCGGCCGGAACTGTCAGCTGAACCAAGTCACCGATTTGAAAGGGTCGATACAGCAACAGAGACAAACCGGCAACCAGATTGCCGAGCGTACTCTGTGCCGCCAAGCCGATAAGAATAGAGGCCACACTGACCCCGGTGAGCAGTGCAGTCCCAAGGGAGCGTAGTTCAGGGATCAGGTGCGCATACAGAATCACGGCAAGCGCCCAAATGAGAGCGTCCCCCATGCGCTGCAGGAACTTGACCGTCGTACGGTCCAGCAAGCCACCTTCAAGCCGCACCAGAGTTAAGCGCAGCGAGCGGAGGCTCAACCACGCCATTCCGAGGAACACCAGTGCATAGAAGATCACTCCTAACAGTGTGGCGGGATTGACAAATTCCCCGCTGAGAATCCGTTCCAAGGCTCTCATATTTGCCTCCAAAGTAAATTGCAATCGTAGAAATTATTGGTTTTTGAGCTAGATGAAAGAATACGCCCAAGGACTGGATAAAGCGAGATCCCCATGGGGGATTTGACCTATGAAATTGAAGACTAGCGAAATGAATGAGTGCCTGGAACTCTTTCGCGGCGCGTGGCAGGCCGGCTCGGTGCATCGTTTGCAAGCGGTGATCGTTCCGGCTCGCGAGATACGCTTCACGCTTCACGAGATACGTTGTTTCCCGCCCCCTCATCTCACATAGCGATGGACGAGGCCATCCTGAAAAAGTAGAATGTCACGCTTTTTTAGCCCCGGACTTTTGCCATCGTGACCGAGATGCGCGGACGCAGCCTATGAAGAGTGAATACAATCTGCAACGCTTTATTGGAGCGCAGGACCAAGTCTATGCGGCGGTCCTCGATGAACTACGAGCGGGGGAAAAACGCGGTCACTGGATATGGTTCATATTTCCACAGATCAAAGGTCTCGGTCACAGTGGAATGGCCCAGAAGTTCGCAATCACGTCTCAAGAAGAGGCCAAAGCATACCTGGAACACCCTGTGTTGGGTTCAAGACTAAGAGAATGTACACGGCTTGTCATTAACGTGGAAGGTCGTAGCGCTGAACAGATATTCGATTATCCGGACAATCTAAAATTCAGGTCGTGCATGACATTGTTCATGGATGCTACTACCGGAAATCATATTTTCCAGGATGCCCTTCTTAAGTATTTTGAAGGAAAGCCTGACCAATTGACTCTCGACATCTTGAGGCGTTCTAGGCTGTAGTGGCCATTTGCAGAGGTGCCGAATTCATTCCGCAGCTCGCGACAATTCGAACAACGCGTGGGAAAGATAGATACTGGTGCCAGGAACTATTTCGCGGCGCATGGCGTGGAGGTGGTCCATCTGGTTTCTTCGGTCTGTCTCGTCGGTGTGGTTCGATGAACGAGAGAGACGAGACAGATCCGCGCACCAAAGAGATTGCCCCTGATTCACCTTCTCCAAAGGAGTCCTCTCGATGCTGACACTGTGGCCCATTTTCGTGACGGTGTTTTTCGCTGAACTGGGAGACAAAACGCAACTCGCGACGCTCTTGTTCGCGGCCGATCATGACGTCAGCAAGCTTGGCGTGTTTGCAGCATCTTCTGCGGCTCTCGTGCTTTCCAGCCTGCTTGCCGTCCTGGTCGGTGCGCAACTTTCTCTCTACGTCTCGCCGCGGGTACTGAAACTCGTCGCGGGAGCCGGGTTTGTGGCCATCGGTATTTGGGTCTTGATGGATGCCCGTGCGAGCTAGCACGTGGGGATGCACCCGAATACATTCTACACTTCAGAATAGCCGACAGCACGAGGTACCCACGCGCGGCGGGCCGGCTCATTCCTCACCCTCTCCTCACATAAAAACACCTCAACTCAGCAGTCGTCGTTCGCTGCGCGAGGTAGGCGTGGACCGGGCGACCTAGCAACGTAGATTGTCCCGGTTTTTCATCCTTACCCAAAAGACATGTAGATGGAGTGGGCTCGGGGTGTAGTTAGAGTCGCAAGATCGGAAGCCACCCCTTCGAATCCGACCATGCAATGATGACGGCCACGCAGAGAATACTGCAGACAAACGGGCCGGGAAAACGACTTCGATGCCGAGCGATGTTGAGTTAGCTGTTTCCCGGCGTCTGATTGGCAGAGGTTCTACTTGTGAGTTCATGCACAGTTCCCGCCACGAGATGCTGGACCAAGTTGTAGAAAATGATCGGCACCATTACTCGCGGGTAAGCCGCGAGTGCGAGAGAGGCAAGGATCAGGCCGGTCCCGTTGTTATTCATGCCTAATCCGTATATGAGCGAGATACGTTCAGCCTCGTCTACCTTAAACAGGCGGCTCAGTCCATATCCCGAAGCGAAGGCCGTGAGACAGAGCCCTGTCGTAATTCCTAAGGTCACGGCCAGAAAGTCGAGATCACGGTCGGTAATGATTTGAGGGAGAGACACCGAGGCATTCGAGTAATTCAACAACAATAAATCGAGGGCATTGATGAACTTAACATGGGGCATGACCGCGGCGAGCCACGCTTCCCGAACCGTCAAGCGCACTCCGAGGCCAAGCAAAGACGGCAGCACGACCCAGAGGCCGAGGAAAGTCCCCGATCCGTATGCCGCGAGCCCTTGCAACACTGTTTCATATTCGTCTGTTGCCATCTCACCGAACACCTGAAATGCCATTGGCGTGACGATGGGGCTCAGAATGGTAGAGAAGAGGACCAGGCCCAAGCTTAAGGCCAAATTACCATTGGAATTCTGCGCCCACGCCGTGGACCCGCCCGCAATCGGCATGGCGGCGACCAAGGCCAAGCCGACGAGAATGTGTTGTGCTTCTTCGGGTTCATACCAGAGCCGCATCACCAGAGTGACGCCAAAAATATAGGCCATCGGGATGGCCAAGTTCGCGACCAGTCCGGCGGCCAGCACACGCTTTTTTTGCATGACGGCTTTTAAGTGCGACGTCTTCAGGCCCAACCCGGCATTGAACATGAGTGAAGCGAGCATCATCATCAACAGCGAGATGTGCGTCTTCTCTTGAAAGATGGAGATGTCCCCGAAAGAAACGCTCCTGATCCATAAACCGAAGGTCGGATAGACAGCGGCGATGGCATAGGCACTGATCAGGAACCAGAGTAAATGATGGTGCACGAACTGAGAAATGGCGGAGAACGTAAATTTGCGGTCAATCATGAAGATGAAGGATATCCCGGGATCAAATCACTTCACAACTTTTTGTTGTTGAACGAGAAGAGAGCATACGCCGAAGAACCTGATAAATCGAGATGCGGCATGAGGGATTTGAACTATTATTTTGACCGCCAGCAACATGAAACGGTACCAGGACCACTTTCCCGGCGCGTAGCGGGGATCTGGTTCATCTGGTTTCTTCGATCTGTCTCGTGGCTGTGGTTCGACGAGCGAGCGAGACAAGACAGACCAGCCGATCCTCTCTCGATCTTGCCATCGGCTATCAGCCACACGCCGTTCGCTCCTCTCTCCACCCCTCCCCTCACGCAAGGCTCCCACACCTTCTATACAGTGATGGACCCGTCCAAGACTTTGAAGTAGACTCGCCCGCAGCAGATCTATTAGTTCGTGTTGATCCTGCAACCAACACTTGGAGTTCGCATGCAGCATGTGTTGATCATTCACGGGGTCGAGGCCTAGCCGGCATGGAATGCCGTGTTTGATCAAGCAGCAGACATCAGAAAACGTGCCGGAAAAATCAGCTACAACTCCTGCGGTACGACAACGATGAGAGCACCATCGTCCACTTCTCAGAATGGTCCTCGCTGGAGAATGCCCGTCGCTTCTTCGAGTCCCCCGAGTTGGTGGAGATCAGGAGAAAGGCCGGGGTCAAAGCACCAGCCTTTCGTTACCTGCGCGAGATAGAGCGTGGCGTCCTATAGCCCTCACCCATTGCTCAAGCTGGACGCCCCGCAGTGCGTCCCTTAACTCACACGTTCGGTTGCTCTATGTCTTCATCATCCGCACAACATTGGGACCCCGCACAGTATGCCGAGAATGCGCGGTTCGTCTCCGATCTCGGCATGCCTGTTGTGGAGTTGCTGTCTCCGAAGCCGGGCGAACGTATCCTTGATCTGGGCTGCGGCGATGGCGCGCTCACCCTCAAGCTCGCGAAACTCGGCTGCAAGGTAGTCGGTGTCGATTCAAGTCCCGAAATGGTCGCGGCGGCCAAATCGCTTGGTCTGAATGCTCAGGTGATGGATGGACACACACTCCCGTTCATCAACGAATTTGACGCCGTGTTTTCCAACGCCGCGCTGCACTGGATGAAACACCCCAAGGATGTCATTGCCGGTGTTTGGCGCGCGCTCAAACCCGGTGGGCGCTTCGTCGGTGAGTTCGGCGGATGCGGCAACGTCGCTGCCATTGTTACCGCCATCGAGTCTGCTCTTTCTTCGCGAGGTGTGACGGTCGCCAACCCTTGGTTCTTCCCCCGCCCTGAGGAATACAGAGGGCTTCTTGAGGCCATGGGTTTTGCGATAGAAATCATGGCGCTCATTCCCCGCCCGACCCCGCTGCCGGGCGATGTGGGCGGTTGGCTTGAGACTTTCGCCCAGCCTTACACTTCTGCCTTGCCCGGAACCGAAAAACGAGGCTTTATTTCCGAGGTCGTTGAAACCTTGCGTCCAATGCTTTGTGATGCCAATGGCAATTGGCACGCTGATTACGTTCGCTTACGGTTTTCCGCCACGAAACCACAGGCCGCACCGTAACATGACGGCTGCCGCATCAAGGATTCGGGGTCCGGCATGAGTAGGCACCTATGAGGACCACGGAGGAAAGAGAGAAATCATTTGGCGCATGGCGGGATCTGGTTCATCCGGTTTCTTCGGTCCGTCTCGTGTGTGTGGGTCGACGAACGAGAGAGACAAGACAACCCAGCGCACCGGAGAGACCGCCTCTGAGTCGCCCCCCTCACACAAGACTTTCACATCATCTCCGGAGTGATGGATACGCCTCCGCCATTACAGTAGACTCGCCGAAACAAGATTGATGAGACTGCCGCAAGAGATCTGAGCAACGAGGGAATATGCCATGGTGAAGGAGTTGATGAATGGGCTCGCGGTGCTGGGCATACTGGCGAGTGCGGGATGCATCGCCGGTCATCCTCGATTCGATCACCTTGCCTTGGAGGACTCGAGGCTCATCGATCTCACTCATGCTTTCGGGACGGACACGATTGTGTGGCCGACTGAACATGACTTCCGGCTCGTCGTCCAGCAGGAGGGAGAGACGCCCGGCGGATACTACTACGCCTCAAACCGCCTGGAGATGGCCGAACATGGCGGGACCCATATCGATGCACCCATTCATTTTGCCAGAGGCGGGCAGACACTGGATCAGATTCCGATCGAACGCCTGGTCGGAGCCGGCGTCCGAATTGACGTGTCGGCTCAATGCGCCCGCGATCGGGACTACCGCATCACGATCCAGGATTTCGAACAATGGGAGGCGACGCACGAGCGAATTCCGAACCGGGCGATCGTATTGGTAGACACCGGTTTTGCCCGATTCTGGCCGTCGCGGCAAGACTATCTGGGCACAGAGCTGAAAGGGCCGGAGGGTGTGCGTGCGCTCCATTTCCCCGGTGTGCATCCTGAGGCGGCAGCTTGGCTGGCGCGCGAGCGACAGATCAAGGCCGTTGGGATCGACACCGCCTCCATCGATTATGGTCAATCCACCGGATTTGAGACGCATGTCGCGCTCCTCTCCCGGAACGTGCCGGTGTTCGAAAATCTCGGAGACCTCCGCAATCTTCCGGGTCTGGGATTCGAGGTGATCGCCCTGCCGATGAAGATTGCCGGTGGTACCGGCGGCCCGCTACGGGTGATTGCGGTGCTCCCTCCCGCGTACTAAGCATCAGGTCTTGCAATCCGACATTCCGCAGCGCGTGGCGGCCTGCTTCGTTACTCATCTCTCGCCGTTCGCGAGCAGTGAATTTCGCGGCTTGCGAGATACGCTACCCTATGCAACGCGACACCGGAGGCTATTGGTGGAGCGGAATTGTAAGAAGAATCCCACCCATCACGTCCCGCGGCTTGAAATCCTTCTTCGGGCTGTTTGGGTGCGCATTATGACACCCGACGCAAGACTGTGAAACCGCTTTGTCTGCATAGAGTGCTTGGAAGACGGGAGTCCCGCCCTCAGTCGTAACGCCTGTATAGGGTCGATCAGAGTTCACGAGGATCTCCGTCAGACCGGTTCGCTCAAAGTCGGTGGTGGGCCTGTTCCTCTTGTTTATCGGCCAACTGCTAATCAACCGAAATCGAAGCCCGCTTCGTTGTTCGGCCACTAGGCGCCCCGCTTCTATCAAGAACTGGGCCGGCAGAGGGAGCCTGGCGGTCTCTCTCCAGTTTTCCGAGGCGACGACAATGCCTCGCATCTGCATCCGCTCCACAACGTCAGTGGTATAAAACGTTCGATCTGCCTGGATCACACTGTGCACATAGTCGGCGACCGTTTCGGCTGGTATACATTTGGGCGGATCTGCCTCCTTGCTTGCGGCAGTGAGAACCCACTGACCGAGTAGGCACGTTGAGATTGTTCCAAGAGCGAGTCCCATCCAAAAGCCTCTACAGTTCATGATGCGTTCTCCATTTCTTTTTCTGCTTGTCACGTCATTCATTCTCTGGAAAAAGCATACGCCGAAGAACCCGATAAATCGAGATGCGCTGTGAGGGGTTTACGCGGTGACTTTGAACGCGCGGGAAATGATCAGCTGCCCGGAACCATTTGATGCGCCTGGCAGGGATCTGGTTCATCCGGTTTCTCCGGTCTGTCTCGTGTCTGTGTCGATGAACGAGGGAGACCGGACAGCCTCGCACACTCAAGAGACTGCCGCTGATTCACCCATCCCTCACCTCACACGGCGATAGACCAGGCCGACTGGAAAAAGCAGAATGTCCTTGGCGTCTTCCTTTCAAATGCTGTTGGCTTCCAAGCATGAAAAGATTAAAGTGCAGCGATTGTTATCGCGCTTCATCGCTCTCAGTCACTGTTCATAGCAACCGGGTTGTTTACCCTTGTAAAGCGAGGACACTGGCTTCAAGTCCCGGCAGGCTCACCACTTCATAACTTAGGCAGCGGGAACCGACGACTGCACGCGGGGCACTGGCGAACGGAAAGGAGAGCCTGGTGACGGCAGGCGAGCGCATACAGCGGGAGGTGCGAGCGATCGGGCTGGTGACCCTCTATTTCCTGACCTGCTTCCTGTTCTTTCTCTCGCTCAAGAAGCTCATCCTGGTCCAATATCACTTGGAGATTACGGTGTTCCGCACGGCGCTGATCGGTGCGCTGGTGGTCGCCAAGGTCGTTGTCCTGCTTGAGAAGACCTCATTCGGCAGCCGATTCCGCTCGGCAACTCCCTTCGTCCACGTCCTATGGCGGTCGCTCTGCTACACGGCCATCGTGTTCGTCGTCACCCTGGCCGAGCGGTTGTTCCATCTTTACCGGGAGAGCAGCGAACTGCCCAGGGCCCTGTCCGAGTTGTGGGCTGGCAGGGATTTCCACCACTTTCTGGCAATGAATCTCTGCGTCGGCTTCTCGTTTCTGATCTACAATTGCTTCTCCGAGATTGATCGCCACCTGGGCGAAGGGGGGCTCCGCCGGCTCTTCTTCTCCCGCTGAAATGCGGCGTGGCGAGGCATCGTGGGCTGTGGCCGCCGCTTCTGATGCCTCCGTGTTTGGACCCGTGCTTTACATCGGCCAGGCCGGGATCGTAAAGAATCCGCTGAAAAACAGGGACATCCTAAATTTTGTGGAATGAAACGAAACGGGGCCTGGTCTTGCGATCCAACATTTCGCGGCACTTGGTGGGCCTGCCTTGACGTTACCGTCATAGCCAGCATGGGCTGGTTGAGTATTGACTTCTTTGCGAAGCAATCAGGCGACCCCCCCCTGCTTGTGAACGGTCTTGACTCATCAAGGATTGTTGTTATGTTTATTAATTAATTTTGAGAGATAGGTGCGGCACGATGCCGCTCCTATGCCGAGAATATTGACACAGCCAGGAGGGTGGCCATGAATACGGACGACATTCGAACAACAGTCAAACAGAAATATGGGGAAGCCGCCCGCCAAGTCAAAGAGGGGGGAACTTCCTGCTGCAGCCCGACTCTCGATCCCGCCAAGCTCGATCCCATCATCTCGAATCTGTATACCCGCCATGAGACAGACGAATTGCCGGCTGAAGCCCTCGCGGCGTCGTTGGGCTGCGGGCATCCGACCGCGCTGGCGGAATTGCGTCCGGGCGAAGTCGTTCTCGATCTTGGGTCAGGGGGCGGCATTGACGTGCTCCTCTCAGCCAAACGGGTCGGACCAGCCGGTCAAGTCTTCGGACTCGACATGACTGACGAGATGCTGGCACTGGCCAGAGAGAATCAAGCCAAAGCCGGCGTATCCAACGTCGAATTTCTGAAGGGCGAGATTGAGCAGATCCCCCTGCCCGATCAGTCGGTGGATGTCATCATCTCGAACTGTGTCATTAATTTGTCTGGCGAGAAAGGCCGCGTCCTGGTAGAAGCCTTCCGCGTACTTCGCCCAGGCGGGCGATTTGCCGTTTCCGACATCGTGGTGCGTGGTTTCGTACCGGCGGAGATCAAGAAGAATATGGAGTTGTGGGCCGGCTGCATCGCGGGGGCATTGGAGGAAGGGGAATACCGATCCCTGCTTGCACAAGCGGGGTTTCAGGACATTGCCATCGAACCCACGAGGATCTATCGCGCCGGGGACGCCGGTGAGTTCCTCTCAGGAACAGGCCCTGAGATCGAGCACATCGCACACGAGGTGGACGGCAGATTCATGAGTGCGTTTGTGCGCGCCGTGAAACCAGGCAGTCCCGTGAAGAGGTAAACGTCAGGTCTCGTAATCCAACAATTCGCGGCGCGTGGCGGGTATTTGGTTCATCTGGTTTATTTGGTTTGTTTGGTTTCTTTCGTTTGTCTTGTTCAGGGAACGAAACCAACCAGATCAACCAGACAAACCAGATAAACTGCCTTTGAATCCTCCTCCCCTCGCACAACACTCCCGCATCCTCTACAGAGTGATGGATACGTTTCGGACTTCGAAGTAGACTCGCGCACA
>JAGXAR010000198.1 GCA_018971525.1 Nitrospirota bacterium | reverse complement strand
GAGGGCACTCGAGGCATCGGTGCACACGGCCGAGAGCGGCGAGGACGACCAGAGTGGGTCGGGCACCACGCCAACGTGGGTGGATTCATGGGACCGATCCTGATCATGACGAGGTCTCGTCTGCCAGAAGCACGTTTTTCAACAGCCTGCTAGAAGGACGGTGACTTTACCGCATAATCACGTTCTTGCCTTTGGGAGGGAAGTACCAAAAGACAGAGAAATTCGGATAGATCGCCCCAAAGGAGTTTTGCCCTGCGACAGTAAAAAGCACACCGGCGGCTCCCACAAGGTTCGTGTCTCCAAAGCGCCACTGAATGCCCGGCTCGACCCCGATGGTGCTAAATCCATGGAGTTGCCCTCTGTTCGGCTCATGCCCGTCAAGGCGCCATGGCACTCCATGCAAGGAGACGAATTCCAGGTTGTACCCAAATCCATGCTTGTCATTGAGAATATGCTCGACGACTACTCGAGTATTGACGAGATCAGGAGAATACGTGTTTTGGCCGGCATCACTGCCTGGCAGCTGATACGTATAATACAGGCCGCAGCTGATGCGAAACGGCTGAATGATTTTTCGACACGTCACCCCTTCGGTAAACCCAATGCTGCCAAACTGTGTTGACGGAAAGCGTCCGAGCGGTGCGAACCCGCCCGGAGGGGATTCGGTGCCCGCGAACCATTTGCCGGTCGGCAAGGTGATTTCATTCTGGATGGTGATGGAGGGCCTCCAAGTGTCTGGATCTTGCACGATGGGCCGGTACTTGAGCATGACAGAGGTATCGCCAAGTCCCGTGTTGGTTTTCCAAGGCCCACCCTCTCCTTTGTTGAAACTATCGGAATCTTTGGCCCAAAACGAGTTGACGGAAGTCCCAGCAACAAATTCGAGATGGTTGGTGATCCCGTAAGTAAAGTTTACAAATGGATCCTGGACTGAATACAGGTGGACCGGTCCAGGCTTCTGTTCTGTTGCCAGAGCGAACCGATTGCTGAAATGGTGTTCGCTGATCTGGGAGAAAATGAACGGTCGGATAGAATACTGTCCTTGCGGCATGATATCCACGGATTGCTGCAACAAGGGGCCATGCGAGAAAGGATTCCACGATTGCCGGTATTTCTGTATCTCATCGTCAGAGGGCACCCAGCTCCAAGCAAAAGTTGATTGAGGCCAGCAGCAGAGGGTGAGAACAAGAACTCCGAGCCCAAGCGAAAGTAGCCTCTTACTGCTGGCTGATTGCCGGAACAGCAAACGTTGTGAGATGTTCCAGAATCCCATTTCAGCAGGTCTATGCTAACGCCGCATTATTTCTGGATTCACATAGCAGAAGAGAGCGTCGTCAAAAGGAACTGGTTTTGGTCAGTACTGCCGTTCCAACACTTTGTGTGGCTCACTCACCGCTAGGTTGCGACATATCATTTCGTCCAGTCGACCATCTTGATCCAATCCGCAAACGTGGTGAGCGGCATCCCGAACTGCTGTTTCAACGCGGGAATATTGATCGCGTAGCCAACCTCGTTGAACCAGCGAAACATCGTGGCGAGGTCATGGCCCATCGCCGCCTCGGCCTGCTCCATCTGGAACTCCTGAAAGCGGATCGGTCGGCCATCGCCTTTGTCAACAGTGCGGCAGCCTCAGACATCGTGAGGTCATCTCCTGCCAAGTCAATGGCCTGTCCAAGAAAATCATTCGGACGCAGGAACGCGGCCGCACCGAACGCGCCAATATCCTTGAGCGCGACCATCGCCAGCTTCCTAGCCGGTTTCATGGGCAGCATCAAGACCCCTTGCGCAGACGGTTTCGCAAAGGTGGTGAAATTCTCCATGAACCACACGGGCCGCAGAATCGTGGCCGGCAATCCAATCTGCCGGATGTGCTGCTCCACCTTCCACTTACTCTCAAAGTGTGGAATGCCCGTGTTGCGGTGCGCACTCCCGACGGACGTATAGACATAATGGGTGATACCAGCCTGCTTCGCGGCATCCGCCAGCATTATACCCTGGCGCACTTCCGCCTCCATCCCTGCCTCGAAAGGGGTCGACATGGCAAACACCCCTTGCACGCCTCGGAGCGCCGCCTGCAAATCTGAGGGATTGGTCAAATTCCCTTTGACCACTTCCGCACCAGCTTTAGCAAGTGCGGACGCCTTCTCAGGGGTTCTACTCATCACACGCACTTTCTGCCCTTTTGCCAACAGCGCGGTCGCGACGGCTCCCCCCTGTTGTCCCGTGGCACCCGTCACCAGAATGAGCTTGGACTGTGTTGCCATCTCACACCTCCATTATTTGCACGCCAACCGCGATGTGCGGCGTGTCAGGTTCTGGCTCAACTCCTTTGTCCGGCTGAAGGACGGACTATTACAATCAGAATCATTTCTTTTTGGGACAGGTGAAAGGATACGTCAAAGCCCTAGAAAAATCGACTTCTCGGGCCTTGAGTTTGAGAGAGGTTTTTGAACACTGTGCGCAGAACGACTAGGCAGGCTGAAAGAGCCTGAAAGTCGTTTTGAAGGTTCTGTCTACAGTACGAAGTGGTGAACCGATCAGGACTCGAACTAGAAAAATTGCGGTCGTAAAAGGGTCGTATAGTGGAGCTACTTTATACTTATTCCCGATCACTCCATCTCACTCCTTCTCAGGCCATAAGTCTTTGAGGTTCTGTTAAAAAGCCGTAAAATTCGCGTCAGTATT
>JAGXAR010000023.1 GCA_018971525.1 Nitrospirota bacterium | reverse complement strand
CACGGGGACGCGCCGCCCGTGCGCCCAGGTGGAGAGGGTGACGCGTTCATCGGGGGACAGCACAATGGGCTCGGCCATCCGACTCATACGCACAAAGCGTATAGATCCTAAATGCATATGTCAATCTATTTGTGACGCACCACACTAGCAGCATGAGCCGCACCGGCAATTGCTGGGACAATGCCTGTGCGAAAGCTTTTTAGGGACACTCAAGCGCGAGATCGTGTATAGAGGGGGCCCACTCTTGGGGCCCGAGAGGATGTGACGAGGGCTACGCTATTCCACAATCAGTTGATTTTGAACCAGCCAATCGGCAGATAGAACACGTTCATCCGCCAGTCTTTTGTCATGTGATTTTGCGAGCTTTTTGGCACTGGTAAGTCAAACCATCCGGTACTAGAATGTCATTTAAGCATTCCTGTCATTGAAAGCCTTTGCTCGTCTGCAACGCTGTTTGCCCACGCTCTAACATAGTTAGGATTCTTGCACAAGTTCTGCACACTCAAGTACCCCTAACCCAAGGAGGAAACCATGTTCAATGAGTTGTTAAAAAAACTCTCGTTCCTCTGCGTACTCGCAGTAGTACCTGTGCTCATCGGGTCTTTTGCCGGTGAGGCACAGTCCGCTGAAGGTGCGAGCAAAGAGAAAGTCAAAGTCCTCTATCACGTTGACGGGAAGGATCCAGAGGTCGCCAAATATGCCCTCGCACTTATCAACAAACATATTGAGGCAGAGGGCGGTCCAGAGCACATCGATGTGGAGTTGGTTGTCCATGGGCCAGCGCTTGAACTCTTTGAACGAGACAAAATGGATCCCGAGATGACGAAGCGGTTCAATCAGATCATCGAAAAAGGAGTACGCGCAGAGATGTGTCAGGTCTCAATGAAGATGTTCGGCAAGACGCTGGACAACCTGGCGAAAGGGTTTGTCGCCACGCTGCATCCAGTGGCGGTTAAGCGCATCACGGACCTTCAACGAGAAGGTTATTTGTACATTAAACCGTGACAACGAGGGAGAGTGCCATGCATCGAGTCACTGCAACGGGACTTTATCTGGCTATCACTCTCTTAATGGTAGCAGGCCATCACGCGAACATGGTCGTATCAGAGGCAGCGGAATCGACGATTCCAAGTTTCGAATTGGTTACCCTTGGCGGCGAGGCCTACAGCGACAAGTCTCTGCAAGGCCAACCGACCTTGCTTGTGTTTTGGGCACCCTGGTGCAACGTCTGCCAACGAGAACTCCCGCTGCTTGGACAGTTCTATCGGCAATCGAAGCCGGTTCAGCTCCGTGTGCTTTCAATCGGCTTCGCTGACACAAGAACCAATGTCGAAGCATTTGTGAAAGCCCGCCCCGGCGTGTTTGTTTTCCCCACGGCTTATGACGAAGACCGGTGGGTGGCGAATGCCTTCAAGATCAACGCGACGCCGACGTACGTTCTCGTCGATGCCCGGGGAAACATTGTGCTTGTCCATCGTGGAGGTGGACTGCTTGAAAGTGTGCGGTTTCGCGAGTTTCTATCTACCCTAAACGGATGACAAGTCTCGCAGGGCAACTCCTTGAATTTCAAAGCGGAGAAGGTGATCCAACGACGGTTGGATCGCCTGCCCTTTACTGTGCCCATCGAGCGGCCACCGCTTCATCGTGGAGGCTCTTCGAGCAAAAATGGCATCTGGTCACTCCCTCTCATTCTTCTGAGCCGAGCGTTGCGAGAGCACAGGAAACCTCTCCCCATGGCTCGTCCGTTCTTGTCCTTCCACCCTTCCCTCAATAAGGGAGTGGCCGACCATCCTTCACTGCGCATCGAACGGGCACATTCCTGTCGTGCGCGTTCCGCGAGCAGGAGAACGACCAGGCTACCCGTAGTTTTCTCCTCTGCCAGGTGTTAAAACATATCTCCAATACCTCATGTAGTGCCTTGCATAAGATAAGGAACGTCTATGTCTTTGCCGATTGAGAAGTCGTTGTCCGATGAATTGGCGAGAGAAGTGGCCCGGCGGCGCACCTTTGCCATTATTTCGCACCCGGACGCAGGAAAAACCACACTGACGGAAAAGCTCCTCCTCTACGCTGGTGCGGTGCACCTGGCCGGGGCTGTGCAGGCCCGCTCACACCAACGCGCGGCCAAGTCGGACTGGATGGAGTTGGAGCAGGCGCGCGGGATTTCGATCACCTCCACCGCGCTCCAATTCGACTATCAAGGTGTGCGGGTGAACCTGCTCGACACGCCGGGCCACCAGGACTTCAGCGAAGACACCTACCGCACCCTCATGGCGGTGGATAGCGCGGTCATGGTGCTGGACTGCGCCAAAGGAATCGAGCCGCAAACCAAGAAACTCTTCGCCGTCTGTCGCAAACGCAACATCCCGATCATGACCTTCATCAACAAGATGGATCAGCCGGGGCGCCATCCATATGAACTGCTCGAGGAGATCGAGCAGACCCTGGGCATGACAGCGGTCCCCTTCAATTGGCCCATCGGGGAAGGGTCCGGGTTTCAGGGGCTGTACGACCTTCAAGACCCCCAAGTGCTGTTCTTTCAGCGGACGCTGCATAACCAGCGTCGGGCCCCGATGAGGGTTGAAACATTTCCCCATCCGAGCCTGGCTGAAACGTTGGGAGAGGCCTATGGCCCGCTGCAGGAAGAAATCGCGTTGCTGACCGGCGCCGGCACCAAGTTCGATCGCGACCGCTTTCTCGCCGGCCAACTCACGCCGGTCTTCTTCGGAAGCGCCCTCACGAACTTCGGCGTCGAGCCCTTTCTGAATGGCTTCCTCCAGCTCGCGCCCCCGCCCGGCCCGCGCATGAGTTCAGAAGGACTGGTGCAGCCGACGGACGAGAAGTTCTCCGGCTTTGTGTTCAAGATTCAGGCGAACATGGACCCGCAACATCGCGACCGGATGGCATTCTTACGCATCGTGTCCGGCCGCTTCGAGAAGGACATGATGGTCTATCATGCACGCCTGGACCGGAAGATCCGGATGACAAGACCGCACCGGCTCTTCGGCCGTGACCGGGAGACGATTGAGGAGGCCTACCCTGGCGACGTCGTGGGGCTCGTGAACCCTGGCCTCTTTGCCATCGGCGATACGCTCTGCTCCGGCAGTCCTCGCTCCTTCGATGCGATTCCCCTATTTCCCCCGGAATGCTTCGGCGTGCTTCGAAGCCAGGACCTCACGAAGCAGAAGCAGTTCCAGAAGGGACTCCAGCAGCTCGAAGAAGAAGGGGTCATGCAGGTGTTCTATTCACCCGATCATGTGCGCCGGGAGCCGGTTCTCGCCGCCGTGGGAGAACTCCAGTTCGATGTCGTCGCCTCACGCCTCGAAAGCGAATATGGGGTCAAGACCACTGTCGAGCGGATGCCCTTTGTCCTGGCCCGCTGGGTGAGTGGCGATCCCGACGTGATCGCCCGCATCTATTGGCCGCAGGACACGCGCCGGCTCGTGGACCGGGACGGCCGGATGGTGATGCTCTTCGGCTCAGAACGGCTGCTTGCCTACTGCATGAAAGAATATGCCTCCCTCAAGTTTCAGTTGCGGGAAGAAATCGGAAAGATGGAAAGTTAACAGCCCATAGCCCTTGCGGTGAGCAGACGGTGATCCCTGGGAAACCGACATGACCGGATACAGACTCGTTGTGCTGGGGCTGCTCATTCTGTTCGCCGGCTGTGTCGAGACCTCGACGGCTCCCTCGTCCGGCCAAGGGATAAGCGGCCGTTCTTCACCGAGCCAGATGACCGCGCAGCCAGCCCAACCGACCCGCCGCTCTATTTCACTGGATGGCGTGACGCTGAGTATTCTTGAAGCAGGGACCGGCGACCCTCTGATCTACGTCCATGGCGTGGTGACCACCAGCAACATCTTCCAGAAATATCTGGCCGCCCGCTCCCCTGCCTATCGCGGCATCGCGGTCGATTTCCGTGGCTATGGCGATTCGGAGAAGACCGCCACCGTCTCCAACATTTCGCAATTCGTGAAGGAACTGATCGCGCTCACAGATCGGTTGAACATCGAGAAACCTGTGTAGGTCGGCCTGTCGATGGGCGGCATGGTACTCCAACAGTTGGCCCTGGAATATCCCTCGCGAGTGAAAGCCCTCGTGCTGGTTTCGACCACCGATCGCGCCATGATTCTCGATTAAGACCTGTCCTCGATCGGCAACCCACGCACGAATGCCGAGGTGTCCAGGAAGATTCTGCTGGAACGTTTTCCTCACGGCACGAACCCGCAGCTCTATCAGCCGCTGCTCGACCGCATTCCCACCTGGAATGCCTCAGTGCTCCGTGAGGCCCTGACTTCGATGTCCGTCTTCAATACGCACGAGCAGCTCTCCGCGATCACCGCTCCCACGCTCATCATGGTCGGAGCCAAAGACGATGTGGCCACGCCGGCCATCGCGGCAGGAATTCAAGTACAGATTGCCGGCTCCCACCTGGTGACATTCGAGACAGGCCACTTCATGATGGCCGAAGATCCCGAGGGCTTTCGGAGTGTCCTGGGGGAGTTTCTGCACTCACTTAAAACATAAGAGAGATCGACATGCTCTGCCTCACTTTGCACTGTCATGTAGGCAAACGACTGCATCGTCTATCCTCCTGAAAATACAGCGTTTGACTCAGAGATCTGCCCAGGCCTACGCAGTCTCCCTACACCTCACCAGCAATCTCCCTCTCGCCAGTGGTGATTTTCCTGATATTTTTTCCTTTCCTCTTCCTCTTGCGGCGGCACGCACCTTGCGTAGTTACCACAGTGAAGGGGTGAATGGTTCCCTCTTCGCTCTCTCCTCTAGTGGCCGGGTCAGTTGAGCAATCCAACATACACTTTGCACCTGAGAAGTTGGTTTCTCCGGGAAGTGTGCCTGCTGCCGGGGAGATCATAATAGGAGTATTCGCATGAACTGGGTGAGAGCAATCGCTGGTGTGCTTGTCTTGTGGTCTAGTACGGCGTGGGGTGCCACCTTGACGTGGAACGCCAACAGTGACACGGACCTGGCGGGATATCGTGTCTATCAATGCAGTAAGACACCCTGCACGAAAACGTCCGGCACGGCGTCTCCTGTCGCCACGCTAGGAAAGGTGACGAGTTTCAATATCGGGACACCAGCAGTGACGACATACTACTTCACCACGGCCTATGATTTTGCCAATAATGAATCGAACAGTAGCAGCTACGTGACCTTCACAGCCGCAGGGTCTCCCCCTCCTCCCACGTTAGAGGCGGTGAGTCTGACGGTCGTGGGCAATCCCGCCACCGGTCCCTGGGGTGTGAGCGCTACCACGACCAACACACAGGATGTCATGGCGAATGTGTTTTTGGATGGGAAATTCCATCATGTCGAAAACCTCGCGCCCTATAGCTTCCCCGGTGACAACGGCACGACGGTCACGACCGCGTTGTTCGGCAACGGCACGCACACGGTTGAATTTGTGTTTTACCTACAAAACACCACGACCGAGATCGGGCGGCACAGCGTCACCGTGACGGAAGGGAGCACATCGACGTCTACTTCCACTTCCACTTTACCGAAGGTAAGTCTGACTGTCGTGGGCAATCCCGCCACCGGTCCCTGGGGTGTGAGCGCTACCACGACCAACACACAGGATGTCATGGCGAAGGTGTTTTTGGATGGGGTCCTGCATCATGTCGAAAATCTCGCGCCCTATAGCTTCCCCGGTGACAACGGCACGACGCTCACGCCGGGATTGTTCGGCAAGGGCTGGCATACGGTTCAATTCGTGTTTTACCTGCAAAACACCACGACCGAGATCGGGCGGGCCAGCGTCATCGTCCTGCAAGGGACCTAACCGCTACCACGAACAACACATGGGATGTCATGGCGGTATTCCGCTTGGACGGGGTCCTGCATCATGTCGAACACCTCGCGTCCTATAGCTTCCCCGGTGACAACGGCAGACGGTCACGACAGGTTGCTCGACACTGGCTCGCATACGGTTGGCTTCGTGTTTTACCTGCAAAACACCACGACCGAGATCGGGCGGGCCAGCGTCATCGTCCTGGAAGGAAGCCCGCCGACTCCAGGCAGTCCACGCTTCACTGTCGTACAGTAAGACCTGTTGGATCTTGAGACATGGAACGCCTAGTGAGCAAGTCAGCCAAGCGAGACTGGTGGACGGGCGAGGGTTCGAGGTCCGAAGTTCGAGGCTTCTGGAACTTCGAGCCCCGAACGTCAGGCATGAGCCTATGCATGACGTAATTCTCTCGCCCGTCTTCTGTGTCGCGCCTTTCCCGCTCGTCGCGCAACGCTCCCGTTTCGCGCTTCACGCATAATTGCCTGCGGCACAGACCTCTCTTTTTTTCACTGTCATATCTGTAGGGAAACGACTGCATTTTCTATCCTCAGGAATATAGTGCATTTGATTCAGCGATCTTCCCTCATCCCCTACAGTCTCCCTGCCCGTCACCATCGATCCTTCCCTCTCCAGGGACGATTTTCCTGGTATATTCGACTTGACCGTCCTCCTTCTGCAACGGCACGCACCTTGCTTAGTTAAACCCTGAAGGGGGTGAATGGTTCCCCTCTTCGATCTCTCCTCGGGGGCCGAGCCCGTTGAGCAATCCGACATAAACTCTTGCACGTGAGAACTTGGCTTCTCCGGGAAGGGTGTGCCTGCTGCCGGGAAGAACATAATAGGAGTATTCGCATGAACTGGGTGAGAGCTATCGCTGGTGTGCTTGTCTTGTGGTCTAGTACGGCGTGGGGTGCCACTTTGACGTGGAACGCCAACAATGAACCGGACATGGCAGGCTATCGCGTCTATCAATGTAGTCAGACACCCTGCACGAAAACATCTGGCAAGGCGTCTCCTCTCGCCACGTTGGGAAAAGTGACGAGTTTCAATATCGGAACGCCGGCAGTGACGCAGTACTACTTCATTACGGCTTATGATTTGGCCAATAACGAGTCGAACAATAGCAGTCTCGTGACCTTCACACCGGCAGGGTCTCCCCCGCCGGCGCCCCCTCCCCCCCTAGAGGCGGTGAGTCTAACGGTCGTGGGCAATCCGGCCACCGGTCCCTGGGGTGTGAGCGCTACCACGACCAGCACACAGGCTGTCATGGCGAATGTGTTTTTAGATGGGGTCCTGCATCATGTCGAACACCTTGCGCCCTGGAGCTTCCCCGGTGACAACGGCACGTCGGTCACGACCGCATTGTTCGGCAAGGGTACCCATACGGTTCAATTCGTGTTTTACCTGCAAAACACCACGTCCGAGATCGGGCGGCATAGCGTCACCGTGACGGAAGGGAGTCCAGCGCTGGCGCCCCTGACAACCCCGCCTGCTCCAGGCGGTCTATACATCCATGCAGTGAAGTAAGACCAGTCTGATGTTGGAACCAGGAAGCCTCGTCAGCAGGATAGCCGAGCGAGACCGCCTGGACGGGCGAGGGCTCGAGGTTAGAAGTTCGAGATTTTCGAAACTTCGAACCCTGTACTTCGAACTTCAGATCGCGCCTTTTTCGCCTGTCTCGCGCTTCACGCGCCGCCTTTGATGCAGGCTAGGTCCGTGCCCGGCCGCCGTCAAAACCGGAATCTCGCCATTTTTCAAGCAGCGCAATGCGGCGCTCCAGTTGCGCAACGGTCGCCTGATCGACCCGTCCGCCGGTTCGCTTGATGAGTTCTGCATTGAGTTGGCGATGATCGATACCGGTCTTTCGCGCCACGGTGCCGACGAGTGCGCGATGCTGGTCGCGCAGGTCGTTCTTCTTGTCATGGAGCGGCACTACAGGCTCTGCGACGCCCTTGCCCTCGCCGGCTGACTCCGCCTCATCTCCCCCGATCAGGGCATCCATCCGGGCCACCCCGTGCAAAGGAATGTACTCTTTCAGCGAAGTGGCAGCCGTACCAAAGAGTGTTCGCTGCACAGAGGGCATGATCTCTTCAAGCACATGGTCGCGTTCAGCCTTGATCCGCTTGGCATAGTGAACGAGCGTGGCGTCCTTCGGCAGGTAGAGCCAGGCCCGTTGCGGCTTTGGCAGGCCTTCCTGCATCCGGACAAATCGCCCGACGACCTGGCGGAAATACATCTCGGTCAGGACATTCGTGGCGTAGACGCCGACACGAAGCCTCGGAATATCGACGCCTTCGCTCACCATGTTCACCGCGACGAGCCATTGCTGTGCCTTATGCTGCGCGAATGTGGCGATCGTCTTCGAAGCCGACGGATCGTCGGACACGGCCACATGCGCGCGGCTGCCCGTGATACGCCCCACCAGTTCCGCCACCTGCCGGGCATGGTCCTGATTCATCGCAACGATGAGCCCGCCGGCATCCGGCTGTTCCTGCTTGCGGAGCCGGCGCAACTCGGCATGGGCATCGGTGATGACCGGCCCCAGCCAGCTGTCTTGCAAGAGCGCGGTCTTGAGCCGCTCCCGCTGCAGTTCGAAGGTGAGCCCGTCTTCAAACGTCGCCCGATGTTCGCGGCCTTCCGAGAGCCACGTCAGTTCCCCCTCGTAGCTCGGGAACAGAATCGGGCGGCAGACACTCTCGCGAATCGCCTCGGCATACCCATAGGTGAAATCGGCCTGGCTCTCGCCCTGCTCGTACCGCACGTAGGGAATCGGATTGTTATCGGAGCGAAAGGGGGTGCCCGATAAGGCCAGGCGAAAGACTGCCTCGTCAAATGCTTCCCGCAACGCGTTGCCCCAATCCTTCCCCTCGCCCGCATGGTGCAACTCGTCGAAAATCAGCAGCGTGGGCCGGCTCCGACAGGCGCGCTGAAACACGGCCGGCGCGAGACAGACTTGTTGATAGGTCACGACTGCGCCATGGTAGTCGCGCGCTTCGATGGCCTGCTCGTTCGTCAGCGCCGGATCCAGTTGAATCCCGACCAGTCCGGCGGCGGTCGACCATTGCGTGCGCAGGTGATTGGTTGGACAGATGACCAGCACACGGCTGGCCACTCGATCGGCCAAGTACTGATGGGCAATCCGTAGCGCGAAGCGCGTTTTCCCCGCAGCGGGTGTCGCCGTCGCCAGAAAATCAGGACGTGTATGGGTCAAGACGCCGGAGACGGCGCGAGCCTGCCACTCGCGCAGCTTGGCGGTCCAGGGAGACACTGTCACTGCAGCCTCTTCTTAATGGTCACTGTTGGATGGACTTGGGCACGACAATGAGAGACTCGGGTTCATTCTGAGCACACACTCTCCATACGCGTCGACTGTTTTCTCACAGAACAGGTAGCCCGGTCGATCCCCTACCTGGTGCGGCCCGCGAGGGACTTTTGAATGAGTCTCTACCCCGGCTTGTTTTTCTCGTCACAGAGTCCTACGAAGAGCGGGCCTGCGACTTCTTTCACGCTGTAGGTCATGGGAAGCTTCGCAAATTGCGCCACGGCATGCCGGAGGCGCCTCTTCCTCTCCACCCCGTGAGCCCTCATTTTCTCACAGCGTCATAATATTGTATTCAGAGGCGATGTGCGCACCTTAATCGCGGCGGCAATCGGCACTTTTCTTGCTTTGCCTATTACTTACTTTATGATGAACGCAGCCCACGCAGAACGACCCGAAAAAGAACACCATTTGGATGGAAAACCAGACCCACATCACCACCCCTGACCCTGCCCTGGTCTTGCCTGCTCCCGTGAGCACGTCGCCCCCCATCTCGTTCACGACAGACCGATTCCCTGCGTGGATGGACCGTCATCACACCTGGATTGTCTCCGTCGTCGCCGTCATGACGCTGGTGACGCTGCTCTGCCTGGGATGGGCCGCCTACGCCGTCCGACATGAAATGATCCAATCCAGCGGCCATAGCCTGGTGCAAGCGGCCACAGATGCCGCCAGCAAATTGGACATGATGATCCTGGAGCGATACGGCGACATCCAGATGCTCTCCACTGCTCCGATGGCCCGAGGTCAGAACCCTGAGGCGCTGACAAAATATCTCCGCGAACTGGTGCACGCCCACCCGGCCTATCGGTGGATTGGCGTCACCGACTCACGCGGGAAGATCATCGCGACCACCGATACGTCCAATACCTCCCTCGATCTGAGCCAGCGTCACTGGTTCCAACTGGCACGCACCATCACTGGCGTCAGGATTCTGGATGCGCAGGTGAATGAGGAATCCGGAGGGACCTCGGCCATCACTGTGATCGCTCCCCTGCACAGTCCCGACGGACGCTTTCTCGGAGCAATCGCAGCCGTTGTGGGCGTCCCCTCACTGATGAACATCCTTGACGACACGATGCAGGTGCTCAAGAACATCGAGTGGACGGAAGAGTCGCACATTGAATATCAGCTCCTCAACGAGAAGGGAGACCTGATCGCCGATTCGACGCTCTGCGATAGACCTTGTAACCTCAACCTGAAACAGCTCGGCCTTCCTTCCGCAACACTTGTGGGAATGAACGCGCGGGGCTTCGTCGAAGAAACTCACCTTCGCCGCGGGGCCTCCGTCATCACCGCCTATGCGCAGCTCACCATCGCCCATGCCGACCCAATGCTACGGTGGGGCATCTTGATTCGCGTAGACCGGGACAGCATCCTTACCCCCATTCGGTCGTTACTCTGGAAATTGTTGTTTCTGGCCATTCTCATCCTCCTTCCCTTGCTTGGTCTTGTGCTGGGGATGATCAAGGCCCTTCACGCAGAATGGGGCACCGCAAAACGGGAATTCCAGCGAGCGACCGACGCGGAAACGGCACTCAAGAAACGGACAGAGGCTCTTCATGCATTGGTCGTGGCAGCACAAACGTTGTCCGCACAGCAGGACCTCGACGGACTGCTGCACCAACTCCTCCATCTCGCAAAAGAGAACACCGGCGCGCGCTACGCGGCCTTAGGGGTCGACAACGACAACACGCGTGATGCGATACAGTTCTTGACCGCCGGAATGGATGATGCGGCAGCCCACGCCATTCGGACGCTCCCGCTCGAACAGGGGTCGCTGGAATCCCTTGGGCAAGAGGACGGCGCCCTCCGCCTGGCTCATCTCACAAAACACTGGGCCACCGTCGGATTTTCCGCAGATCATGCTCCCATGACGTCGTTTCTCGGCGTGTCGATTCGAAGCCATGGCCAATTCTTCGGCCGGCTCTCCCTCGCCAACAAAACGACAGCAAGCGGCCTCGCGACCGACTTCAGCGAACTGGACGAACAGGTTGTGCTGACGCTTGCTGCCCAGGCTGGCACTGCGATTCAAAATCTGCAACTCCTCCACGATTCCACGGAGCAGGCGAGGCACGATTCGTTGACGGGCTTGCTGAATCATTCGACGACGCTCACTATCTTGACTCAGGAATTGTCGCGAGCTGAACGAAGCCATCACCCCGTGGCGCTCCTCATCGCCGATCTCGATCACTTCAAGCGGGTCAACGATACCTATGGACATCCTGTGGGCGATGTCGTTATTCGGGAAACCGCGCAGCGCCTCCGCGCAACCGCCCGCCGCTACGATCACGTCGGGCGGATCGGGGGAGAGGAATTCTTGATCGTAGCTCCCAATTGCGATCTGGACGCGTTACGAGAGTGCGCCGAACGGTTTCGGGTGGCGATCAGCGACATGCCATTTGATACACCGAGCGGGCCGCTCACCATCACAGTGAGCATCGGGGCCACGGTCTGGTCTTCCGAGCACCCCTTGAGTTCGGATCTGTTGTGCAAGATGGCCGATTACGCCCTCTACCGCGTCAAAAGCCGTGGCAGGAACGGGATAGACATTGTCCCCCACCCCCACGCGCTTGTGATAGAGCAGATGGAGAACGCAGGGTAACAGCCTCACCGATCCTCCCCAGCATGCATCGCACAAGCACCTCACCTATCAATAATCCTCCCAAGCTTGCTCGCTTCTCTCTCCGGAATGGCACCTGTGCAAGTCTTACTGCGGCCGTCGAGGAGTGTTTGCGATGATCCCTCCAAGCCCGCTCGTTATTTCTTCAGGGATGGGGCTGATTGATCTTCCACTGCGCGCGTCATCCCAATCCCCCATTTCATTTTCAGGGGCAGCCTGGTCGATCCTCGATTGCGCGCCTCGAACGAGCACATTCCGATCGTGCACGTTCCGCGAGCAGGAGGACGACCAGGCTGCCCATCCGTCCTTCTCAAGCTCAAGCCGCGCGTTGCGCGAACACAGGGGATCAACAGGCCGCCCGTTCACCCTATCCCCACCGCATTTCCAGCTCAGGAAACTTCGCTTTGTAATCGGCATGGCTGGCTCGGATGACGTTCATGGCTTCCTCGCGGCCATACATACTCGTAATTTCAACTTTGTGATGGGTGCTGCCAGGCGCACTCTTATAGGTCAGGAAATAATGCTGCAGACGATCGAGGAGTGCCATTGGAACCTGGCTGATATCCGTATACCCTCCGTAGGTCGCATCGTCTTTCATGACGGCGATGATCTTGTCGTCCGCTTCGCCATCGTCCGCCATACTGAGCCCGCCGATAGGCAGGGCCGTGAGGAGAATATCGCTGTGCGGAATCGTCTTCTCTGTGAGCACGCAGATATCGAGGGGATCACGATCCCCCACGATGCCCTGCCGCTTGGCCCGTGCGGAAAACAAGGCAGCAACCCCCTCCCCGCAATAGGTTTGCGGCACCAGCCCGTAATAGACCGGGCAATAGTTCGAGAAGCGCTGCGGGCGATCGACCTTGAGGAACCCGCTGACCTTGTCCACTTCATACTTCACCGTATCGGTCGGCACGATTTCAATATAGGCCGTCACCACTTCCGGGGCTCTTTCTCCGATGGAGACTCCATGCCAGGGGTGGGCTCTGAACATCAGGCTCATTAGTCGCAGCACGGAATCGGCTTGGTTGCCGCTCATCACGTCTTCCTCCAATGAATGTTATGAAAATAGGAGCTGAGTGCGTAGGACGTATACCCTAAAACCGGATAGGAAGAGGATATCGGGGATCGCTCAACACTCCACGCAAAAACTGTTTTTCGTCCTTGATCTCGTCCCGCATCGATGTCTCACATGGCTGACAATCTTATGGATCATCCTTCCAAGCTCGCTCATTTCTCTTCAAGAGAGGGCTCCAGGCTGCCCTTGACTGCGCGCATCGAACGAGCACCGCTTCACTGTACGCGTTCTGCAAGCAAGAAGGGCACCTGGCTACGCCCTTCCTCCCCTTGGCTGCTCCAGAAACAATCTCACTCCCACCTTTTGGCCCTTGATCCTGGTGCGGCTAAGGGTCTCGATGATCTCGCGCGCCAACACTTCCGGCACTTCCACCAACGAGAATCGATCCATCACTTCGACGGCGCCGATCACATTCGAGTTGAGTCCGGCCTCGTTGGCAATCGCTCCGACGAGATCGCCCGGCCTGATACCCGCCTCCCGGCCGGCACCGATGTATACCTTCGCCATGCCCGCCGTTCGTCCGCCACGACCAGGCGTGCTATACGTTCTGCCCTGGCCTTCTCTTGACATCATGCCGCCGGACCGCTCTCGAGGATCTCCCATGGGGCGCCGTCCCATCGATGGCCGCTCCTGCGGCCTGCCCGACACGGCCGGGATATCGTATTCCTTCCGCTCCCCGCCCTGCATGCGAAAAACAAGCTTGAGGGCTGCCGCCGCCACTTCCATCGGGTCTCCCTGCTCTGCGAGAGACGCGACCACAGTCTGAAACTGGCCCAAGTCACCGGCCGCGAGCACTTCTTCAATCGCAGCCTTGGTTCGTGCGAGCCGTTTCGTGCGAAGGTCGGCGACGGTCGGCACCGGAGTCACGACAATCTTGGCTTTCGTGAGCTGCTCGATGTTCCACAGCAACCGTTGCTCGCGCGGGTCGATGACGGTGATCGCCGCCCCCTCACGCCCGGCCCGCCCGGTCCGTCCGATGCGATGGACATAGACTTCCGGAGACGTGGGCAAATCGTAGTTCACCACATGCGAGACGGACGGAATATCCAACCCCCGCGCCGCCACATCAGTGGCCACGAGGAGTTCCGTCTGCCCGGCCCGGAACGAAGCCATCACGCGATCGCGCTGGGGCTGATTCATCCCGCCATGGATCGCTTCGGCCCGGTGCCCACGGCTGGTCAACATCGCGGTGAGTTCATCGACTTCGATACGCGTGCGGCAGAAGACGAGGGCCGACTTCGGGGCCTCGATATCCAGAATGCGGGCCAATGCCGCCACCTTGTGCGGTCTGGTGACGATGTAGGCTGTCTGATGCACGCGCGGAGCGGCACCCGCCTTAACCGGCTCCTTGGCAATCTTGATCTCGACCGGCTCCTTGAGATGGCGCTTGGCAATGGAGGCGATCCGGGGCGGCATGGTTGCGGAGAACAACGCCGTCTGCCGCTCTTTGGGTACCTGTTCCAGAATGGCGTCCAGATCATCGGCAAATCCCATGTCGAGCATCTCATCGGCCTCGTCCAGGACCACCATCTGTATCGTCTTGAGCTGCAGCGTTTTTCGGCGGATGTGATCCAGTGCCCGGCCGGGCGTCGCCACGATGACATCGACCCCGCGCTTGAGCGCATGGAGCTGCGGACCGATCGCCTGCCCTCCATAGACCGGGAGCACGGTGATCTTGAGTTCTTTGCCGTAGCGCGTGACGGCTTCGCCGACCTGCATAGCCAACTCTCTGGTCGGCACCAGGATGAGGGCGGAGGGGCAACGCCGCGCCGAATGGGCGATGCGCTGGAGCATCGGCAGTGTAAAAGCCGCCGTCTTACCGGTCCCGGTTGCCGCTTGGCCCAAGAGATCGCGCCCTGCCAAGAACGGAGGGATCGCCTCCCGTTGGATCGGCGTGGGCTCTTCATAGCCCAGCGTGTCGAGGGTGGTGAGCAGGGCGGCTTCCAGGCCCAGCGCCGCAAACCCTGGAGAAAACCCTTTTGACGGCGTTTCCACCGCTGGGTGCGTGGTCTCATGTTTCATAGAATGTATCGACTGCCTTTCTGGATGGTGTCTCGAATGGTGTGGCTTCTCTATCCCCCCTACTCTCTCACAGCAAGGGGGATCGCCTCAATAACGCATTATTCACAAGAGGCGATGCCCTCCCCCGTCGACGATCGGCCTAGTGCGTTCGCCGGTGGCCCGACTCCCCTTCACCTTCACGCTTCCCGCGCAACGAAGGAGGTTCTGCCCCGCGCCGTCGTCCGCCAGGCCAGCGCCGCCGCTATGAGCAACAGCCACGAGGCCAGGAGAAACGGCGCGCCAGGAATGTGCCAGTCGATGCCGGGACCAATGAATAGAGCGAACGTTTCCGTGAACAGGACCGGCCCGATCAGACCGGCGATGCCCATGAGGCTCGCGATGGCCCCCTGAAGCTGGCCCTGCTCCGACGGGCCCACTCGACGGCTCATAAGCGCCTGCGCCGAGGGACCGGCCAATCCCCAGAATGCCATGATCGGAATGCCGAAGTAGTAGATCGTCCCGGTGGGAGCGAGGCCGTAAATCGCAAATCCCGTCGCGCCACAAAGCAGCCCCGCCAGCAGAGCCCGTCGCTCACCGAATCGCGCCGTAATGGGTTTCACCAACGTGCCTTGGACAATCATGGCACAGAGGCCAACGGCCGCGAGCGTCAGCCCGACGGCTGAAGGCCCCCAGCCGTAGCGATACCCCAGATACAACACAGCGATGCTCGGCAAGACGACATGGGCCAGGTATCCCAGGAAGCTGACCGTGGCCAGACCAAACAGCTCATGGTGCGAACGGAGCAGCCGCAACGAGCCGACCGGGTTGGCGCGCGCCCACGAAAACCTCGCGCGTTTCTCACGAGCCAGAGACTCCGGCAGCACGAAGAAACCATAGCAGGCGTTCACCAGGCTGGTTGCCGCGGCACCCCAGAAGGGCCAGCGAGGATCCATGGCGCCCAGCAGTCCTCCCACAGCCGGCCCGAGGACAAACCCGAGTCCAAAGGCCGCACCGATCATCCCGAAGCCGGCGGCCCGTTTCTCAGGAGGCGTGACGTCGGCAATGTAGGCGCCGGCTGTACTGAAACTCGATGAGGCGATGCCCGAAATCACCCGGCCTGCAAACAACCAGGCCAGGTTCGGCGCCAAAGCCATCAGTATGTAGTCGAGGCCCAGACCGAAATTGGACAAGAGCACGACCGGACGCCGCCCGAACCGATCAGACAGCGCACCTTGAATCGGCGAACAGACGAACTGCATCAAGGCCCAGGCTGTGCCCATCATGCCGTAGATTTCGGCCGCCTGCGCCGTATTGCCGCCCAGGAACTCCTCGACGAGTTTCGGCAGCACAGGAATGATGATGCCGAACGACAGCACGTCGAGCATCACCGTGACCATGATGAACAGCACGGCGGCCTGACGCGGCCTCGCCGATACGATTGAGTTTCTCATAGGATTTTTGCGACAGGAACAGTCAGATAGGTATATTCAGGAGGCGGGATCGTATCAAGCGCGCTCAGACGACTACCAAACTGATTTGCGTATACCTTCCGCTGTATAAATCAACCGGGTTCTTCTTATGAGCCCTTCACGCTCGTGTCCCGCTCTCCTCACTCAGTCGGTTCTTCGATCGGCCCCGCCCACTCCCCTTTGGCCAGCGTTACTTCTTGAAACCCTCCGTCCGGCCATTGAAACTGTCCGACTTCATCCACCTGCACAATAAAGGGGTCTGCTTCGTGCGCCAGGCCTCGGAACCAGTACCAGCCTGCTGCAGATGGTTTATCCTTCGACCATTGATACTCGGCGATACTCGGCCATGCGTCCGTTTCCTTTTCGTCTCTGCTGCGACTCTGGTACAGTCTAGCTCTCGTGAACGCCGAACCTATCATGTCCAGACTCCCAATAGAAGATGTGCTGCCGACCCTTCGTCGCACGCTGACGGAGGGTCGGAATGCGCTGCTGACCGCGGCGCCTGGCGCCGGAAAAACGACGCGGGTGCCTCTGGCCTTACTTGATGATCCCTGGCTCGACGGTAAGACGCTGCTCATGTTGGAACCGCGACGACTCGCCGCCCGTGCCGCTGCCCATCGCATGGCTGCCACGCTGGGTGAGTCAGTCGGCGCGACGGTCGGCTATCGCATGCGGCTCGACACGAAGGTGGGGCCCAAGACCAGAATCGAAGTGGTCACGGAAGGCATCCTCGCTCGCCTGCTCCAGCAGGATCCTGCGCTCAGCGCCTATGCGATCGTCCTCTTCGATGAATTCCACGAACGGAGTCTACAGGCCGATACGGGCCTGGCCCTCTGTCTCGAATCGCAACGGCTCTTTCGCCCGGATCTCCGCCTGCTCGTGATGTCGGCCACGTTGGACTGTGGACCGGTCGCAGATCTCTTGGGCAATGCGCCCGTGATTGCCTGCGAAGGCCGGATGTTTCCGGTAGAGACGCGGTATCTGGACCAGCCCCTCTCCGGCCATCTCGATGTGGCAGTTGTACAATCAATCCGGCGCTCACTCGCACGGGATCAAGGCAGTCTCTTGGTCTTTCTGCCGGGCATGGCAGAGATTCGTCGCGTCGAACGAAAGCTTCTCGATCTGAACCTAGGCTCGAATGTCCTCATCGCGCCGCTCCATGGCGACCTGCCGCAAGAGGCGCAGGACCGCGCGATCGCTCCTACTCAACCCGGCATGCGAAAGATCGTGCTGGCCACCTCGATTGCTGAGACCAGTTTAACGATCGACGGAATACGCGTCGTCATCGATGCAGGGTTGTTGCGCGTGCCTCGCTTCGATCCGCGCTCGGGACTCACGAGGCTGGAGACCATCCGCGTAACCCAGGATTCTGCCGAGCAACGTCGGGGCCGGGCCGGGCGTCTCGAACCGGGCGTCTGTTCTCGCCTCTGGACCTCTGCGGAGCACCAATCGTTGGCGCCGCGTCGCCCCCCGGAAATGCTCGACGCAGACCTCGCACCACTGTTGCTCGAATTGGCCCTCTGGGGCACGGCCAATCCAGCCGAGTTGTCCTGGCTCACTCCCCCACCGCCGGGAACTGTGGCCCAAGCGAGAGAGTTGCTCGTCGGCCTCGGCGCACTCAATCCAGAGGGACAGATCACCGTTCATGGAAAACAGATGGCCGAACTGCCCCTCCATCCACGTCTCGCGCACATGCTGCTCAAGGCTGTGCCGTTGCAGCTCAGCAATCTTGCTTGTGAGCTCGCCGCCCTGCTCAGCGAGCGCGATATTCTGAGAGGCCCCTCCGGCTGGCGCAACGCCGATCTGCGACTCCGCTTGGATGTCTTGCACGGGCAGCACGATCACGCTGCCGGTGCGACCATCGACCGCGCCGCCTGTCAACGAGTCAGACACACCGCCGACCTCTGGCAACGACAACTTCCGCGATCTGCTCGTTCGGATCGGCTGGACAGCCTCGATGAGGCCGGTCTGTTGCTCGCATTGGCCTATCCGGATCGCATCGCCCAACGCCAACGAGGAAATGATGCCCGCTATCTCATGGCCAATGGCCGCGGCGCCCTCTTTGCGAACCCTGATCCGCTCGGTTCAGAAGACTATCTGGTCATTGCCGACCTGGACGCCGGAACGCAATGGGCCAGGATCGACCTGGCCTCGCCGGTACGGCTTCGCGATCTTGAGACCCTCTATGCAGACCAGATTCGAGCGGTGGATGAGGTGTCATGGGATGACACAGCACAGGTGGTTCGCGCCACGAGACAACGAAGATTGGGTTCCCTCATTCTGTCAGAGCAGGGGCTCTCGAAACCAGATCCCTTGATGATTTCGACGGCATTGTTACAGGGCATTCGTCGGGAGGGACTCGACCGGCTGGCCTGGACTCCGGAGCTCCGTCAGTGGCGGGCGCGAGTGGCATTTCTGCGCCGGACCGAAGGACAAGAGTCACGGTGGCCCGATCTGTCGGACGAGATGCTGCTGCGGACGCTCGACGACTGGCTTGGTCCCTATCTATCCGGGCTGACGACGCTCGACCGCGTCACGCGGCTTGATCTCACCCAACCGTTGCACGCGCTCCTCTCTTGGGGACAGTCGCGCCAACTCGAACGTTGGGCCCCCACCCATCTGACGGTTCCGAGCGGATCAAACGTTCGCGTGGAGTACGAGACGCCAGATCTGCCTATCCTGGCTGTGCGGTTGCAGGAAATGTTCGGCTGCAAGGACACGCCCCGTCTCGTCGATGGGAAGATTCCGGTCGTGCTGCATTTATTGTCGCCAGCACGCAGGCCCGTCCAGATTACGAAGGATCTCTCCAGCTTCTGGAAATCGGCCTATCTCGATGTAAAAAAAGAACTCCGCGGCCGCTATCCCAAACATTCCTGGCCCGACGATCCGCTCACTGCCCCGCCGACTGCCAAAGCCAAACGCCGGCTGCACTGAATCCAACCTTTCGTAGGGTAGACCGGCGCCCCTCTGTCCCTCTATCGTGACTGCCTATGCGTCATCTCATCGGACTGATGCTCGGCGTGATGCTGACTGGATTCCCTCCCTTCGCGTGGGCCAATCCAGAAGATGCTCCAGAGGCGCCGACCTTCACTGTTCCATTCGACGAGGAAGACGAAGCCACCTTACAAGCGGAGGTGACGAGGCAGGTCCTGACCTTCTTGCAGACCGTGCAGGCTCATTGGGGACAACAGCCGGAAGCCCTTCGCCTGTCGGTGGCAGGAAGGGCCGAGCGCGACGAGGAAGGCAAGCTGATCTACCGGCGCAACCTCTCCGATCACGGCGTGCTTGAAGGGTATGAATTCCGGCACGAATCACTGATCCGCGGCCAGTACATCCTGCTGCAGCGGCCTCTCAACGGACTGAACGAATTTATCGGGTACTACCTGACTCTGAAAGAGCGGCTCACCGCTACCTACGGAAGCCCGACGAACGATCAGACTGTGTGGGACAACGACCTCTACCAACCGGTCCCCGACTACTGGGGCGTCGCAGTCCTCATCGGCCATCTGCACTACCATGCATCATGGGAGACCGAAGACGGGACGATCACACTCGAACTCACCGGCAACCGGCATAGCCGGCTATTCCTCGAATATAGAAACCATCGCGAAGGGGCCAACACCTAGCAGCAGGATGCCGGAAAACCCGTCCCCTTCGTACGACGTTGGTATCTCGTCGTTCGCAGGCGGACGGCTCCCTAGCTTGCGAGATACGCTTCACGTTTCACGAGACACGATGCAGCATCCTGCTAAGTGGGAATGTCTCTCGTCCCGTCATACGACGTTCTCGACTGGTGGGAGAACTTCACGATATCCCCGTCCTTGACCACCGTATCCTCCCCGCTCACTTTTTTGTTCACCGCAATCATCACCTCCCGGTTCAACAGAAACTGAAGCAATGGGCCCATCCGATCCTGATTCGATTCAATAAGTTTCCGGACCGTGGTCGGCTCGGAAGCCTCAAGCTCTAATTCCGTCTCTCCGACCGCATCGCGAAGCGTCAATCCAAAGACCAGCACTGTAACCATTTGACCCTCGTATCTCCTTGTTCGTTTCTCGTATGGTGCTTACACAATCCGATTGCTTCACACACCACGTGCGTGGCAGCGGAAACAATCTTGCCGTCTGGGATGTCGCTCCGGCATGGGCCGGCTGCCCGTGGGGACATGACATTGCAAACAGGCCTGCTCTACCTTGATCGCCTGATGCGCGGCATCAGCCGGGATCATCGGATTCCGGTCTTTCGGAGTCGGCAACATCGAAACCCCGACGACGACGGCCACCGCGAATAGGACGAAGAGGCCGTCGATCTTGCGCATCTTCATGACGGTCCTCCACTCGCCTGTCTGTCTGCTGCCTCGTAGGCTTCTTGAATCAGTTGGGCCACATGCTTCACCTCCGCTGCGCCCTGCAATCCGGTGCGCAATTGAATCATACAGGCCGGACAACTCGTGGCCACAACCTCTGCGCCGCTCTGTTCGACGCCCCGCCGCTTGCGCTCGACAATGCGCTGCGACGTTTCAAAGTCCTTCACGAGGTAGGTCCCTGCTCCGCCCGCACAGCGGTCGGCGTCCGGCATCTCGACATACTCGACGCCCGGCAAACCTGCGAGAATCGCACGAGGCTCCTTGGTCACTCCCGCGGCTCGCAAATGACAGGAGGAATGATACGCGACTTTGCACCTGGTGGGCCGGGCTTTCGCCATGGCCGGTTTCATCGGCGATTGTGACACAAACTCCGAGATATGTGTGACGCGTTTGGCCAAGGCCTGGGCCGCCGCTTGCTCCGGCTCACCGGCGAACAGGGTCGGATAGTCCTTCAGCATGAGAGTGCAGGAGGCGCACCCGGTCACCACCTTGTCGTATCCTGCCATGGACGCGAGATTGACCCGCGCCCCTTCTTTGGCCAGGGCGCGATGGCCGTAAGTTTCGATCGGCGTTCCGGAACAGCGTTGCAGCGGCAGATCCGGCTCGACCCCATGTTTTCGCAGCACGGAAATGACGGCATCCCCCACCCCGTCGTCGAAATAGTTGGCTGCGCAGCCATGAAAATAGGCCACCGGAGAGCGAGCAGCTTGCCCTGCCTGAGGAATCAGTTCGGGATAGCGATCACGGAGCTGGCGCCGGGCCAGTCGAGGCAGCACCAGCTGAGGTGACAATCGTGCGGTCTCGGCTATACGACGCATGAGCGGCTTCGTCAAACGATCGAGCAGGCGCCGCATCGGGGGCCGATCCCACAGTGACTGGTACCTCGCGAGAAGCTTTAAGAATCGCTCGAATAGCCATGTTTGTGCATGGAAACGAAAGATGACACCGGCCATCTTGTTCGGCTGCTCGGCGCGCCGGTCTAGAATGAGCTGGGACACATCAACACCGGCCGGACAGGCCGTACGACAGGACTTACAGTTGAGACAGGCTTCCACGACTCGCTTCGAATTGAGATAACTATAGTTCTTGTCGGTGACAATCTCGAACCAGCCCCGTGAACTCATGTCTTCCGATTGAAAGACATCGTAGACCGGGCAGACGGAATTACACTTCGCGCAGGTCGCGCAGGGTTTGGACAATCGCACATAGTCGATATTGTCCGTGAAGGGCCGGTCGCTGATCTTGATGCCGGGATTGAGCACCCCGGAGGGATCGAAGCTCTGCTTCACCCGCACAAACAGGTCGTAGAGCTCTGGGCCGAACATCGTCTTCACATATTCGGCGCGTACCCGCCCATCCCCGTGCTCCCCGCAGATCGAACCGCCGAAGCGGCTCAAGACAGTTTGGTGAATCTCGTGATAGCCCTGCACCATCTTCTGAAAATCTTCTTGGTCGTTCACGTCAAGCAAGGGAATGATGTGGGCGTTCCCATTCCCGATATGACCGAAAATCGCAACTGGCATATGCTGCCCTGCAAAGAACTCTTCCAGATATAGGATGAGTTCGCTGATCCGTTCAGCCGGCACCACCACGTCGTCGACAAAGTTGATGGGCTTCTTCCTGGGATCGAATCGATAGAGCGTGGGATAGAGGGCCTTGCGGGCCTTCCATAATTGGTCCCTTTGCTCGGGGTCGAAGGCGATCACGGGATCGGACGTGAGGCGATAGCGGCGACATATCCCGGTCATGCGCTCGGCCTGTGCCAGAAGATCGGTCCCGGATCCATCAGCATCCAGCTCTATCAGGAGGGTGGCAGCCGCTGCTGCGGGGATGCCGTGCTTCGCCCGTCCGATCAGATTGAGCGTGTTGGCGTCCATCACTTCCAACGCGCTCGGACTCAACCCCAGCAGCTTCGGCACCGCGTCGCCCACATCTTCCAGGCGGTGAAAATGGATGAGCGCCGTGAGGGTCGCGCGGGGTTTCTCAACCAACCTGATCGTAGCTTCACTGAAGAGACCGAGCGTGCCCTCGCTGCCGACGAACAGTTTGGGAAGATCGAGACAGCCTCGCGCAAGCCCATCGACGAGACCGAAAAGGTTGTAGCCACAACTGTTCTTGCTGACAGCTGGACGTTTCTGTGCAATCAGCGGGGCATGGTCTTGCAGCAACGACCGCAAATCAAGAAGTGGCCTATGCATCTTCAGCAGATGGTCGCAGGCCGGATCGTCGAGCCCATAGGCTCTGGCCTCCAGCCACTCACCGGACTGCAGGCAGACACGGAGGCCCTTCACATTATCTTTGACGGAACCGTACCGCAACGTGTGGGGGCCGGATGAGTTGTTCGCCAACATCCCGCCGAGCTTGCACATGTCGCCGCTCGAGGGGTCGGGACCGAATAATAATCCATACCGCCCCAGCTGTGTATTCAACTCGGCGAGTACGATCCCCGGCTGCACTCGAGTCCAGCGCTCTTCTCGATTCAGCTCCAGCACCCGATTCAGGCGCGAGACGTCCAGGATGATCCCGGACCCGATCGCCGAGCCGGTCAGATTTGTCCCGGCGGCGCGCGGCGTCAGCGGGATGCCTCGTTGCACAGCATAACGAACTGTGGCGGCGATATCCTCCTCGGACTCAACGAGAACGACCGCCCGAGGCGCCATCCGATAGATGCTCGCATCCACCGCATAAGCGGTGAGCGTCGAATAGTCGTCCTTTACTTTTTCGACGCCTACCGCGGCTCGGAGGTCGGAGGCAATGGCGTGGGAACGTTCAGGCAGAATGAGAGTTGGTGAGGTCATAGTTGAAGGTGTCGTTCATTCTAGACGGACTTTTGAGACCAGCACAAGTCTGGCTGTTGCGCAGTGCGCGACCGGCTAACAGACCTCAGCAAAACCAGGTAGTACGCCGGAACTTCGCCGGTCCGCACGTCTAGGACAACAGGAACATACCGCGCAGGATGCTCAAAAAGGCTGTCCAGCAAGGCTGCAGCGAGTGAAAAGGCGAGGCGTAGGCTTCGGTACGTTAAGCTTCTGAGCGCGGCGAGAACAAAGCTGGCGGACTTTTTCAGCATCCTGGTAAGATGTGATCCGCGGATAGGAGCACGCGCCCGTGACCAACACCCGTCCGATCCTTTACCTCTCTCGCCTCCTCCCCGATCCCGTCATGGCCATCGTGCGGGAGCGGTTCCAACTGGTGCAGGAACCGCTCGATGCGTTGCCCGCTCCATCGGCGCTGCGGGAGGGACTCAGCCAGGCCGACGCCGCAATCGTCACTCTGGGCGATCCCATTGACGCAGAAACGATACGTGTAGCCACTCGACTGAAAATTCTGGCGAACTATGCCGTCGGGTACAACAACATCGATCTTGCTGCCGCGCGACAATGCGGTCTGATCGTCACCAATACTCCGGACGTCTTGACGGATGCCACCGCAGATCTGACCTGGGCCTTGCTCCTGGCGACGGCACGACGCGTCGTCGAAGGCGACACCCTCGTTCGATCCGGCAAATGGACCGGGTGGAGTCCCACACAACTCTTGGGAGCGGAAGTCACGGGCAAGACGCTGGGAATCATCGGCATGGGACGAATCGGTCAAGCTGTGGCCCAGCGCGCGGTAGGATTTCGCATGCGAGTGCGCTACCACACACGCCAATCTCTGGCCACCCCATCGTTCCCCCACGAGTGGGAACATCGATCACTACGAGATATCCTCGAGGAGGCCGACATCGTCACGATTCATACCCCTCTCACACCTGCGACCCACCATCTGATCGGCGCCCACGAATTGGCTTGGATGCGCCCCACGGCCTTTGTCATCAATACCGCTCGTGGTTCGATCATCGATGAAAGAGCGTTGGTCGATGCCCTCAAGACAGGAATCATCGCCGGCGCGGGACTCGACGTCTATGAACAGGAACCGGCCCCGCACCAGATGCTGGCGCAGTTGAAGCAAGTAGTGCTTCTCCCCCACATAGGCTCTGCCACGCTACACGCGAGGGTTCAGATGGGACTGGTCTGTTTGAAGAATATTCACGCCGTCTTAGAGGGACGTCCGGCCCCAAATCACGTTCACTAGCCGGATACTGGAAAAGTCCGCCAGCGCCACAGACCGTGGCGCGTCAAGCACGAGACGGGCTGGAACGGCGCGATAAGCAGGAGGCACAAGCATTTATTCGAAGTGTTACACCTTTCTCGCTTGTCCCGCCAGTCTCGTTCGGCTAACTTACGTGGGAACGTCCGTGCGAGGAGAGAAGGATGCGGGTGATTGTTTCTGAGCTGACTAGTTGGCGTAGCGAAGCGCGGAGGTGGGCTCAGCTGGGATCATGTGCGCGCGAACTGATTCGAGTCGTTGCGGCACGTCGTGGAAAGTCGGAATCGATTCGTAGATTGCAGCAGCCTGGCTCCACTGTTCTTGGGCTTCGCGGAGTAAGCCGAGTTCATAACGAATGGCTTGCGCCTTGGCCCCCTGGCACTTCGGGTCCTTCAGCAGCAGTTCGAGCTGTACACTCGCCGACTGGCCTTCTCCCTGTTCCTTCAAACAGACCGCGATCATGAGACAGGAGTCCAAGAAAAAATCAGGGTCCTTCATCGAGAGACGAAATTCTTCTTTCGCTTCGTCCAACAACCCCATGTTCTTGTAGGCCACTCCCAGCGTGTAGTGGGTCTCCGAGTCAATCCCATCCTCGGGCTCAGCAGAAACCGGCGTCTCGACGGCCGGTACTGCGGCCTGCGGCTTCGGCGAAAACGTCGAGGCCCATTTGGCAACCAACGGGCTGGCCGGGGCTAGTTCTTTGACTTTCGCATAGAGACCCGCCGGCCGGGCCTCATCCTCATTATTAGCGGGATCTGCTAGAAGCAACTCGAGGGCACGAGAAAATTGCATGGCTGCTCCGGCGGTATCACCCTTCGCTTCGAGCAGGGAGCCGAACAGTTCTCGAGCCTCTGCATGATCCGGCTGCGCCGTTACCAGATGACTGAGCCATTCCTCCGCCTCGGAATGTTGACCGGCCTCCACATAGGCTTGGAACTGCTCGCTCGTCGAGAGGACAGGCGAGAGGGAAGCATCCGAGCCTGCCGCTTGCGACAACGTCTTCAAGCGCTCGTCCGGCTCGGCATTCAACAACAAGAACCCGCTGCCCGACGTTACCGGAACCGGTTCTGCTGACTGCGGTGGCTCCGATTGAGCTGGCGCAGACTCTGGCTCGGCGAGTGAGAAAGGCCGATCCTGCAGCGGAGTGATCTTGGAGGTTACACTCCAGGCATCGTCCGGAGCGGCATTGGCCGTCGAAAATGTTTCCGCAGCCTGGACTGGGCTCGATGAGATCGCAGCTGTCGGAGGCACAGGGGTGTCGCATTGAGCCGAAACAGGCGGTTCATCCACTGTAGTGCCCTTCATGAGAGCAGCCAGCTTCTTGACCGTCGGGCTATCCGGCACCAGCGCGGTGACCTTCTCGAACAGTTCCTCATGCAGCGTCGGCATCCCTGGCTCGGGCCGTTCGAGCAATAGCTCAATCGCCTTCCCGTATTGGAGCACGGCATTGGCGGCATCACCCTTCTCTGCATGGAGATCTCCATAGAGTTCGAGCAGCGCAACGGACCGCGGTTCGACGGCCAGAAAGTCAGTAATCAGCGTTTCAGCCTGCGCATAGTCTTGCGCCCGCAAGGCCGCCCCAGCAAGGTAGCGATATTCACCAAGCGCCACCTGGAGATCTCCGCGTTGTAGATGCAACTTCGCGAGCAATTGACATACTTCCGGGTTTCCAGGCTCTTTGGTAAGCAATTGATTGAGAATCGCCTCGGCGCCGGCGAATTGTTTTTCTTCCATTCGGCGGGTGGCTTCAGCCAAAAGGTCGAGCGGCTCTGAACTCTTGGACGAGACTGCTGCATGAACCGCTCCTGCCTTCGCGGGGTACCCAGAAGTCCCACCGGTCTTTTCGAAATGTTCGATGAATTGGGCGGCCTCGCTGTTGGCAGGATCGATGCGCAACACGGCTTGATACGCATCCTTGGCCTCAGCATAGCGCTGCTGCGCTGACCGCTCCCGCCCTAGCTGCAAATAGACCTTCGTGGCTTCGTCCTGCATGTTTTCTTGCAGGCACAATTCCGCCACCCGCTGCTGGGCATCCAGATTCGAGGGATCCTGGCTGACAATCTTCTTATAGATGTCCAGCGCGTCTTTGCTTTTTCCCGCTTTGAGGTAGTGTTTCCCGAGGGTGAGATAATCTTGGACCGCGCTACTCAGGAGGCCGCGTTCAGCATTCAGATCTCCCAGATGCCGGTACACATCGTACCGCGAGGGATCAAGTTTCAAGATCTTCTTGAACGTGGCGATCGCCTTGAGGGTGGCCCCTTCAGCCCGGAAAGCGTTGGCCGCCTGCATAAAAGCTGCCACGGCATCGTTGGTGGCGTTGCGTTTGAGGTGTAACTCCCCGATTGAGTTGAAGATACTCCCATCGCCCGGCGACTCGGCGGAAAGCCTCTTCCATTCATTGATGGCGGCGTCGAATTGGCCTCGTGACGCAAAGAGCTGAGCGCTATGCAATACGCTACTGCGATCGATCGCCAATTCAAACCTCCACAACGATCAAACGCTAACAGTGTCAATGGGTATTGTCAACGAAATGGGGTATTTGGATGCAGGTGTACTCAGCAGAAATACGAAGGCCTGCCCCGAATTGAAGGGCAGGCCTCCCTGTGAGACATCCCGCAGAATGAAAACGTCAAGACTCGGCGACGGCTGTCTTCAGCACATTCGACGCCTGAGGCCCCTTTGCGCCTTGCACGACGTCGAACTCGACGTTTTCCCCCTCTTTCAAGGTCTTGAATCCTTCTCCTTGCAGCGCGGAATAATGTACGAAGACATCATCCCCGCTCTCAAGGCGAATGAACCCGAATCCCTTGCGATCGTTGAACCACTTGACCGTCCCTTTTGTCTTCACGAAAACCCTCCTTTCCTCAACGGCCACGCCTAGTTACGTGGCCGGCCCCGGAACCCAGTTGGCGACACACATGATGAAGAGAAAAAGACAGGAAGAAGAGTAGACTGGAATGACGGGCTCATTGGAGAGAAAAAATCGATCACGAAACCCATCTTGGTTACAAATCGCGCAGCATGTACCACGGCATTTCAAATCTTGTCAAGCCATTCTTTGGCCGCATGCTCACCGGCCTCGAGGTAGACAAGCTTCGTCTGCTCGCCTATAGTGTCGCACCGTGCGAGGAGCGTGATTCTTCGAATGTTTCTACGAACGCTGCTGGACCGCTACATCTTCACCGAACTCCTTTCCCCCTTTAGTATCAGCCTCGGGGCGCTCTGCTTTGTGATGCTCACGCGGGAACTCCTGCGCTTGGTGGAATTGCTGGTCTCCAAAGGCGTCGGAATCGTGGCGGTGCTTCAGGTCTTCGCCCATCTGATGCCGTCGTTCCTCGTGTTGACCCTCCCGATCGCCGGGATCATCGCCTCGATCACCGCGTTCGGGCGGCTGTCCTTCGACAAGGAACTGGTGGCGATGCAGGCGGCGGGGCTGAGCCTCATGCGATTGGCACGCCCCGTGCTGCTCTTCGCCTTGCTCGTGTTTGGACTGACCTTGTGGTTGGCGCAGTGGGGGCAACCCTGGAGTTCCACGAACCTCAAGAAAGTGGCGCTGAATCTTCTTCGGGATCAGCTGGTGCTGGCGTTGGAAAGGGGGACATTCAACGAGCCCATCCCAAAGATGGTGATCTACGTCCCGGATGGGAATCCCGACCAGGCTACAACCGGCATCTTCGTCTCGGATGAACGGAATGCGGAGGATCCCCGCATCATCGTAGCGCAGCAATACCAGGTCCTGATGGATGCCTCCACCAATCAGGTGGCGTTACGCCTGCAGGACGGAGTCATTCACAGCCGACCGGATCAGGCCGACCAATACGAGCAGGCGTCATTCGCCAGCTACGACCTGAAGCTCTCACTGAACCAAAGTGGCTACTCAGCCACGGAAGAACGTCCGTCGTACGATTCCATTATTGCCCAGCTCACACAATCCCAGTGGCACGACCCAGCCGCGCTCAGACGATTGATGGAGTACTACAAAGATTTGGCCTTTCCTACTGCCTCACTGGTGTTTTGCCTTCTGGGCGTCCCGGTTGGCATCGTCTCGAAACGGTCCGGACGAATGGGCGGATTTGCGGTCGGTGTGTTAGTGGTGATCGTCTACTACATGCTGAACGTCGCCTGCGAATTCCTGGTCACGACGGCGACCCTGTCGCCCTTTGCCGGGGCCTGGATACCGAACGGCATCTTCGCACTCACCACTGTCGTGTGGTTTTACAACATGAGTCGCCAGTAATCCTATGCCCATTCTCTTCCGCTATCTCCTTCGGGAATACGCCAAAGTCTTCACCATGTGTTTCACTGGTTTGATGACGATATACCTCGTCATCGACTTCTTTGAGAAGGTGCGCCGGTTCTTGCGTTACGATGCCAACTGGCTTGATGTCCTGACGTATTTCCTTCTCAAGACTCCCGCGATCTCCTTCCAAATCGCGCCGCTGGCCATCCTAATGGCCACCTTGCTGACCTTCGGATTGCTCTCCCGCGGCCACGAAATCACGGCCATGCGCAGTTGCGGCATCAGTTTACCCTGGATCACCTCCCCTTTCATTGCCTTCGCTGCAGGGATTGCCCTCGTGCTCTTGCTGTTCAGTTCCACCGTCATCCCGCTGGCCGCGAGCAAGTCCGAAGAGATTCGGACCACGCGCATCGAGAAAAAACCTCCCGCGACGGCATTGAAACTCCAGCAACCCTGGATAAGAGTAGGAGCCGACAGCCTCATGCATGTCGTGAGCGTCTCCGTCGGCGGGGAACTCTTGGGCGGCGTGCGTCTCTTTCAGTTCAATCGCAATTTCCAACTGGTCGACATCACTGAAGCCGAGGAAGCCCGCTATGTTGACTCCGCATGGACGTTGTATCAGGGACGGCACCGACGGTTTTCCCCCGATGGAACCGTTTCAGTCACCGAGTTCGACCGCCAAGCCATCGCCCTGACCCTCATTCCCGATGACTTCACCACCTGGCTCTCTGGCGACTCCGAGTTGATGACGTTCCACGATATCCGCGCCTACACCAGACGTCGGCACCAGCAGGGCTCCCAGTCCGCACGCCTCCAGACAGACTACTACAGTCGAATCGCCTTCCCCTTCGTCACCGTGATCATGGTCCTGATCGGCATTGCGCTGAGTCTGCGCCGGAGCGGCACCAGAGGGGGCAGCATGGCGATAGGTATTGGGCAGGCGCTCGCCGTCGGTTTCTGCTATTGGACGACACACTCGATCGCGATCGCGCTCGGCCGTGGCGGAGCCTTGACACCTCTGATCGCCGGCTGGATGGCGAATCTACTCTTCATGAGTTATGGGCTCTATCTGATGCTCAAGGTGCGCTACTAACCCTCCCTCCTCGATCAACTGGTTGACTCATCCAGCCGCTTCCGGTAAGTAGAAGCCAGAGCGTTATCGAAAGGATTTCAAGAAGATGCGGGCACGTGTTGTCGTTACAGGGCTGGGGGTCGTCTCTCCGATCGGTATCGGAGTGAGTGAGTTTTGGAAAGCCGCCCTCTCCGGCCAATCCGGCATCTCAGCGATTACATCGTTCGCCCCCTTTCCCATGGACGGCTACCGATCCAAGGTCGCGGGCCAGGTGCGCGACTTTGCGGTCGAACAGTTTCTCGACTCCGCTCATGGCGAACGCGTCGACCGCTACGCCCAGTTTGCCCTCGTAGCGGCAAAAGAAGCGCTGACCGACTCGGGCATCCAGATGGCGAAGGAGAATCCCCATCGTGTCGCGGTCATCGTAGGAGCCGGCATGGGCGGTATGGTCATGGGCGAACGTGAGATCACGCAGCTCTACGAGCGACAGAAACCCAATCGCGTCCATCCGAATTTTATTCCCGTCATCACTCTGAATTCGGCCTCCGGCATTATCGCGATAGCCTACGGTGCCAAGGGCCCCAACCTGACCATCTCGACCGCCTGCTCCTCCAGCGCCCATGCACTCGGGCAAGCCCTCCACTGTATCCGAGAGGGCCGTGCCGATGTCGTGATCACCGTGGGCGCCGATGCCAGCATTACCCCGCTCGTCTTCGCGGGATTTTGTTCCCTGCGTGCCCTCTCGACCAAGTTCAACGAACAACCGGAGAAGGCCTCTCGGCCCTTCGATCGGTTGCGCGACGGCTTCGTCATGGGAGAAGGCGCCGGGACACTCATCTTGGAATCAGCCGCGCATGCCAAGAAACGCAAGGCGAGGGTTTATGCAGAAATTGCGGGCTACGCCGCCACCAGCGAGGCGTATCACATGGTCATCCCTCGTGAGGATGGCGTGGAAGTGGCCAACACGATGAAGCTCGCGCTCGCGGATGCCGGTCTGACTCCGGGGCAGGTGGATTACATCAATGCCCACGCCACGTCAACGACGATCGGCGATGCCGTCGAAGCCAAAGCAATTCGGCAACTCTTTAAATCGCGCGCGGACAAGATTGCCATCAACGCCACCAAATCGTTGATCGGCCACACGCTGGGCGCCGCCGGTGCAATCGGAGGCATCGCCTCGGTGCTGGCCCTGCACACGGGTCAGATTCATCCGACCGCCAACTATGATGACCCGGATCCGGCTTGTGCGCTGGGAGGACTCTCTCGATCAGCACAAGAGCGTCGTATAAAGGTGGCCTTGCTGAACGCCTTTGGATTTGGCAGCAACAATGCCGCTGTGGTATTGAAACACGCGAGCGCATAGCTGCTGAACACGATTGCGAGCGAGTTGGAATTCAACGCGCTGCGAGAACACCGCAGGGGGACGGAGATTTCTCAGGCATTAGCAGCCTCAGAGCGGCCTGGTGACGTAGCCGCCTGGGTTGGGCGAGTGAGCAGAGCGACTTTTCAACATCCTGCGAGAGCACCACGGAGAGGATCAACAGATGGCAACCGATCCCACCACATCACTGAAGATCCGAACCGCCTTGGGTCAGTACCTGAAACGCGATCCGGCCACGATACTGATGACACATCACCTGCGTGACGACTTAGGCCTGGACTCGATGGCGGTGATCGAACTGCTCTATCGTATCGAGGAGGCCTTCGATCTCCAAATCCCGGACCAAGACTTGGAGGGCCTGGCGAATGTCGGCCAAGTCGTGAGTTATGTGGAGAAGCGGTTGGGGAAAACGGCCTCACCGGTTCCGACCAAGAAACCAACGAAGCCATCCAAGCCAAAGAGCAGGAAAAAGTCCTAATCCATATGACGACTCGCGCGCGCAGTCCTGTATCATTGGCACAGATCCATGATGTGGTCGGGGGAGACCTTGTGGGCTCGCCGCACGCCACCGTCGTGAGCCTCGCCGGCTTCGAAGAGGCAGGCCCGGACGATCTGACCTTCGTCACAGGGGATCGGATGATCAAAACGAGTGGGCCGACCGCCGCCGGAGCACTCCTCGCACACCGGCGTCTTGGTGAAATCACCAATCCCCACATCGTCGTCGCCAATCCCACACTGGCCTTTGCGCAGGTCGCCCGGGCTTTCTTCTGCCCGATCGCCCCTCCTCGCGGAATCGACGCGACTGTTGTCCGTGGCATTGAAAGTCAAATCGGTCCCGATGTCTCGATCTGGCCGGGAGTCACCTTGGGAGACCGGGTCACAATCGGCGCGCGAGTGACACTCTATCCCGGGGTCTTCGTCGGCAACGATACGACGATCGGAGACGATACGCTGCTGTATCCCAACGTCGTCGTCAGGGAAGGGTGCACGATCGGAGCGCGGGTCATCATTCACAGTGGCACGGTGGTCGGAAGCGACGGATTCGGCTACGTTCAGGACCAGGGGCGGCATTACAAGATTCCCCAGCTTGGCGGAGTCACAATCGAAGATGATGTCGAACTCGGCGCGAATGTGACGGTCGATCGAGCCACACTCGGCCAAACGATCATCAAGCAAGGTACCAAGGTCGACAATCTGGTCCAGATCGCCCATAACGTCACCATTGGGGCCCACTCGATCCTGGTAGCACAGGTCGGGATCGCGGGTAGTACTCGCGTGGGGCATCACGTCATGATCGGGGGACAAGCAGGGCTGGCGGACCACCTCGTCATCGGAGATCAAGTCATGATCGCCGCTCGCGCAGGTGTCAACCGAAGCCTTGAACCCAACCAGATCGTCTCAGGGGCTCCCGTGATGCCACATGAAGTCTGGGTGAAGGCCCAGGCCGTGATTCCACGGCTTCCTGAACTCCGGCAGGCCGTCCGCACATTGGAAGAACGGGTGAAGCAGCTTGAAGACTCGCGCACGGTTCCTCCAGCCTCCAAGACAAAGGCTAAGAAGCGGGCTCGATAACAGATCGGTCTGGCTGGCCCTATCCTACAATTCCACGCCAACCAAACAACTTGGCCCAGTAAAATCCCGCCCAGGGAACCAAGACAGCCGGAAGCGGGTCGAGGTCTCCGCGAACGATAGCCGCGGCTGATGCGCCAAAGATCAGGACCGCTCCGGCGATGGAGAGCACAGGGACAAAGCCTCGCCCAGGGTGATCGATTGACGGCACGTCCGGCTCGGCTTTGGCCTTCTTGCTGCGTTGAACCACAGCTGTTCGCATCCGTGCCGCATACACCTCGGGAAAGGTCGCCAACACATAGCGGTGATAGCGTGTCTGCACCCACCCACACAACGCACCGACCACAAGCAAAGCTGAGCTGGCCAGAAACGTCAACCAGGTGTAGGTATGGTTCGCCAGCAGTTGATAGCCGAGTGACCCTACCCCACCGAGCATGCAGACCAGTCCGACCACCCCGGCGGGGAGGAGGATATAGGATCGGACATAGTAGCGAGCTTGCTCCTGAATCTTCTCCGGTCGCAAGACCGTCACAAGCTTCGGCATCGATGCGTTCCCCCACTAGATACACTGCCGGACTTCCCGTCCTCGACAAGACACGTTAGCAAGAGGGCGGCATCATACCATCCTTCTGTTGCCTGTCACATGGACACGAAAGGGAGATTTGGCGTCCCAGTCGGATCTGATTGAGCGCAACGCTTAATTCGCACGACTAGATGAGAAATTGTGGACGACACACGAGGAACGGTAGACGGCATGCTGGGTTTTCATATGATGGGCAGTCATCTGTTGACTCCATGGTACAAAGGCAGACCTTGGCACCGAAACATCACTCTCAGAGAGATCCTTTGCGCTCATCCACCTGAAGCTCCACGAAGTCAAAGGAGACAGGGAATCAGGCCATTGGCAGCCATACTTTCGGTGTCCACAAAAGATGTGCATGGCTTGTGGATAACCATGTGGACGAGCGACCAAGACCATGCCGTACCACAGCACCTCACACATTGCCCAATCGGTAGGCACTCCAATCCGTGCAATTTCGCAGAGATGTATTTTTTTAGCAGAAACTCAGGTGGGACAAAAGCGCAGATCCCACAAGAGCTGGAAGATTCTCTACGATCGAGCGTACAGAAGTGTGCAGACTGACAGGGCGGACCTAGACTGGCAGGATATCACCAATGGCCGATCGTTCGACGCGCCCGATGTTAACCCACTGTTCCGCCATCGGAATCAATGCATGAATCCTCGTCTCGACGGTTCCGAGTCGCTGCGTCAACGTCGACGTTTTTCGGTAGGCCGCGACCATGAGAAAGGATCGCAGCCCTTGCAAAAACATCGTGATCATCGTCGCCTGCACATGGCTGGCCAAATCGTAGATGGCCTCGACCTGTTCGAGAATCGGATCGAGCTGAGACGCCGTCACGAAATCCGTCGCCCCTTGTGCTCGTAAATCCGCGAGAGTGGAACTGATGATCGGGACCCGCCGACGGACTTCCTGAAGGAACTCTTCGTCGAGTCGGTCAAGTTCAGTTAAGATGCGCCCGACGCCGGCGACATCAAGATGATCGGATTCCTGCTCGGCTCGCTGGATCACCGCCTCCAACACATCGCGGGCTGGCTGCATCGACCGGGCACGAGCTTGCTGCAGGTCCTGCAGGGCATGGATAAGCGGGACCCTGGTGGTCACGGTGAGCGAAGCCTGCAACTGGGGGACCGCGGGTTGGTCAGTCACAATGGCAGGAAGAGCCTGTAAGGGTTCGCTCACCGTTCCCACAGGAACGCCATCATTTCCGGCAGGCTCCTCCTCTTGGTCTCCTGCTAAGCGACGCACGGCCAGACTGATCCGATCCAATCCCTCCTGAAGCGACTGAAGCGCTGCCGTCATCGCGCGTGGTTCCTGGCGCCCCACATCGTGGAGAATCGGAAGCAGATTCGAGGCCATCTGCTCGATAGTCTGGAGCTGCACAGTCGATGCAGACTTGGCAAGATTGGTAATGCCGTGCAGGAGAATCCCGTAGAGCTTCGGACGCACCGTTCCGTTGACCCCTTCACCGAGCTGTTTCACCGCCATTTGAATTTGAGCCAGCCATTCGTGCGCTTCAAGGGCGAATAACCCGATCACTTCTTTTTCAAAACTGGCATCCGCAAAATCCTGCGCAGGCGGCCGAACTGTCCATCGATGCTCGCCAGACAGCGACGCATTCAGGTTTTCTGGCACAGAAGTCCTGGACTCGACAGCGCCTTGAATCGCACTCGCAAGGGCGTCCAAGCCTTCCAAGAGCGACGTAAACTGATCGGATGCCGAGGGAACCACCTCAGATGTCTTGGCCCGCGTCTCGTTCGCTGGAAACGGCACGCGTGCGACGTCAGGAGGCTCGAGTGTTTCGATGATCGACACGAGCGGGGTGAGGCTCAGATCGAGCTGCCGCCCCTCCTGGCCACGGGCCGCATCGCCCTCGATCCACACGACCGGACGGAGCGGATAGCGCGAATTGACGCGCGTGACAGACCCGACTTCGCCGGTGGTCAATCGTACCGAAGTACCCAACGGATAGGCCGACAGCTGTTCGACCAAGGCTTTGACAACCTCGCGAGGGAATGCCGTTCGTTCCGCCACAATTAATTCTCGCACCGCTTCGTGTGGAAAAAATCGACGGCGATACCCGCGCGGGCTCACCAGGGCATCAAAGACATCCACCACGCCGATGATTTGGGCAAACTCGCTGATCTGCCGCCCCTTCAGTTTGTTCGGATACCCCTGCCCGTTCCACCGTTCATGCGCCTGGCGGACCACTTGGGCCAACCAGTCGTATTTGGGACCCGCCTTTCGAATCGCCTGATTGCCGAGTTCGGGATGTTGTTCAATGAGCGTACGTTCATCATGGGTCAACCGACCGGCCTTGGTAATCACCGACTGCGGCACGACAAAGAGACCGATGTCGTGCAGGAGCCCGGCGAGGGTAAGCCGCTCTAGCTCTTTCCCGTAATACCCCAGCCCGGCACCGACCTTCGTCGCCAGAATTCCGACATTCACGAGATTTGTGATCAGCGAAGGGCCGACAGGACCGCTCATGGCGTAAACTAGCAACTGATCACTTTTCTTGACCGCCTCGACAATTCCCCTCGCCAGTGCAGACAAGGCATCCAAGTCGAGTTCGTCTTGCCGCTGCACGGCAAGAGCCACGCCCGTCAGTTGCTCCTGCGCAATGCGATACCAGTCTGTCGTGCTGTATTCGTTCATGGCATGCAGCCGTCCTCACCGAACATTCGATCATACATTATATTAATTGCCCGACCCGCTGAACAAGCAGATCGTCGATCCGTGAGACGCGCTCGATCGCTCCATAAAACAGACAGTGATCACAGAGTGCATTAATAAGCCGCCCGATCCCCTTGCTCTGTTCGAAAATGACTGCCGCCGCCTCTTTCGTAAACACGTCCGTCCGATGAGTCGCGGCTCCCATACGTGCCGCAATATACGACGTCGTCTCGTCTGCCGTGAAGGGCCCCAGATGTGTACGCACCGCAATCCTTTGGTTTAACTGCGGAATTCCCGCAACACGATGACGCAATTCTGGCTGGCCGATCAGCACAACTGTCAGCAGAAATCGGTCGTTGAGTTGGAAATTCGTCAGCAATCGGAGTGCCTCAAATCCTTTGATGCTTTCAATCGCTTGCGCTTCATCCACGACCAGCACCGACCTGATCCCGCGCTGTGCATTCGCCTGCAACCGCTCATTGAGCGTCTGCAATCGTCCGGCCTTTGATCGCACGAGATCGAGTCCGAACTGAGACAACACCTCATCCAGCAATTCGTTGGGAGACAACGCTGGATTGGCAACGAGCGCGACATCGTACTGGTCTGGCGACAGACCGACGATCAGTCGACGACTCAGCAAGGTTTTCCCGCACCCGATGTTACCCGTGAGCAGGAGCATTCCTTTGCGGGTCTGAATTCCATATTTCAACCACCTGTGCGCCGTGTCATGCTGAGAACACGGGACATAGAATCGCGGGTCCGGCACATTGTCGAACGGAAGGGCTCGGAGTCCCCAATACATCGTATAGTCGGTTTCTGAGTTCATCATACAAACATCATCACTCGGAGAGTACGACTCCACCAAGCGGCTCAACGAACCTGTGTGCGGGATTCCGACACATCGATCACGACTGGCTGGCGGGGAGCAACTGATCGATCGCGGCACGCTCGGCTCGCCCATACTCAACCCACTGGCGGATGGCACCGCCCATCATTTCCAGCCGCGCCTTCACCGCTTCCACCCGCGTGGCAGCCAGAAGCACTCGACGCTGCGCTACCACCGTCAGCAGGCTGTGCAATCCTGCAAAAAACATCATGGCCGATCCAGCGTTCACCTGTTGGGCTTCGGTACGCAGACGGGCGACGTCTTGAAGAAAGGCTTCGAGGGCAGACATGCGTGAGGAGACTTCACCCCCGTCTATCCTGAGGACACTCATCTTCTCGAAAATCTCGGGCACCCGTTCGTCAATCTCCTTCAGAAACGACTCTTCCGCTTCGGAAACCCGTGCGAGATATCCTTGAATAACCGTGGCATCGATACGTTCGACGCCCGCATGAACCTGTCCTTCCATTCGCTCGATCATGCTGCGGATAAGGTTTCGACCAGACGCTGTACTGGGAGACTGTTTCTCCTGTAACCGCTGAAGCGCCTGCAGAAACTCTCCCGGAGAGATACTCGCGTAAACCGCCTCAGCCACCGCACCACTTCCGTCGTCTTCAAAAGAGATTCCCGTCGCACGGGTCAACGCCGTATGGATCTGTCCCAGCTGCTTACAGAGCGAGAGAAAGTCCTGAACAGAGAGCGCCTTCTGTGGGTCCTGGAGGGCTTCGATAAAGGGAATCGCTTCAAAGCTGGCACGCTCTACGTCTGGAAGATTGATCGTGGCAGCAGACCCGCCAAGATTCGTCACTCCAGCCGAAATCGTCCCAATTAGCCTGGCGTGCCGCTCCGGCGCTGGGCCCTGTTGCAGCTCATCAAGGGCGACGTGAATGTTCTGGAGCCATTCATGGGCTTCCTGAACAAAGAGTTCGACCAGCTCTTTCTGAAAATCGTCTGTGGTGTCGGCAGCCATGACATCAGTCCTTCACGACAGTGACGGTCCACGAGAAGGGATCGTACACGATCAGGGCCGTCGCTTTCCGCTCCCCAGCTGAGAGGCCAATCCCGCGATCTCGCCAAGCTTTGTCGCCATCTCTTCAAACCGTTTGGTAGCTTGCTCGGCTGTTTGTTCAGTTTCAGATACGCGCCGCGCCAGAAGGCTATTTCGTTCTCGTTCCGTCTGAAGCAGTGCTTCAAACTCCTGGGCCTTCTTCGAAGTGCGCTCCGCCTCAGAGAAACGCGCGGCAAGATCGTCGCTTTTTTTCTGTTCGGCAGCGAGCGCCTGCTCTAACGTGCTCACTCGTGCGGCAACCCGCTCACTCTCAGCCAAACGACGAGTCAAGTCGCTCGTACGCTCCTGCTCCTGCGCAAGTAGTATGGCCGCCTGGCGTTCGGCCGCTGCCAAACGTGCGATGAATTCCTCTGCTTTTTGCTGTTCAGTGGCAAGAGCTTGTTCTAACGTGCTCACTCGTGCGGCAACCTGATCACTCTGAGCCAAACGACGAGTCAAGTCACTCGTACGCTCCTGCTCCTGCGCAAGTTGCTGCGCCAATTCCTGAGACCGAGTCACCGACTTTTCCATCGCGGTCATCTGTTGGACCAGTTGCGTGGCTGCCTGGCGCTCGGCATGCAGAGTTGCCTCCATCTCTTGGACACGACTCGCGTTCTTCTGCAACTCGGCCAGACGCGTTGCCTGTTGCGCACTACCTTCGCGTTCTCGCTGGAGAGCCCCCTCCAGTTCCTGCACACGCCCACCCAGGCTCTCCGCCACAGATGCCTGCTTCTTGGCCTCAGCCATCCGCTCTCGTTCGGTCTTGAGTACGGATTCAAGTTCTAGCACTCGAGTGGCAGCACTGTCAGCCTCTGCGAGTTTCTCCTTCAGCTGAGCAGTCTGTTCTCGCTCCCTTGCCAGCATCGACTCGAGTTCCTTGACGCCACCCAGCTGTCCTTCAAGTTGCGCCACTCGCTGAGTACTTTGTGTCGCTCGATCTCGTTCGACCCGAAGTTCGTCCTCTAGCGGCTTCAATCGCGCAAATGCCAGCCGATAGCTTTCTAATTGTTCGTCGGTCACACGCCCGCTTTGAATCGGCTCAATGGACTCAGTCACCTTCTCGATACTCTTCGCGGCAGGCGCGGCAGGCCCTTGCCGCTTTGCCAACAGCTCGAGCACGCGATCCTTGAGAGACGTGCCCTGGAACGGCTTTTTTAAAACCCCGTCAGCGTGACAGGATTCAGCCTGCTTCGTCACTTCATCGTTCACAATGCCGGAGATCAAGAGCACTGGCGTGTTCGCTAACGCCCTCTGCTCGCGCACAAAGGCGCAGACCTCGTAGCCGCTTTTATCCGGCATAATCACGTCTGACACGATCAAGTCAGGCTTCTCTTTGGCCAAATAGGCCAAGGCCTCCTCGCCGTTCGCAGCTAGAGCGACTCCAAATCCAGCCTCTGTCAGCAGCCGTTCGGCAACTTTCCGGACGGCTATACTGTCATCGGCTACCAACACTTTCGGCATAGCAGATTCCTTTCCCGGTACCCTTAACTTCTAACAGCATCCTGTCTCAAACGGCCAAGTCGCTGCAAGGCCACAATGGCCACATCTTCTCCGCCTATCGTGACCATGCCCAGCGTTTCAACATCCATTCTACCGTTCGGTCGAATCGCCGTCGGCTCCACAGCCTCAAGAGTCGGAACATCAGCATCGATGCAGATGGCCATTGGCCCGTCGAGGTGGCGAGCCTCCAGACACAGCAACCGGTCGCCTTGGACTTGGCAACTCAATCTGCTCGCCAAGTCATAGACCGGCATTACATGATTTCCACGCTTGAGCATGGCATGCACGAACGGAGTTTGACTCGGCACTGGAATACTCTCCATCCAGGGCGACACACCTCCTACATCTTCAGTCCGTGCGGCCAGCTTCAATCCGCCAACGGAAAAGACCACCACACTCCATGATCGTTTTGTAGTGTGAGCTTGCTGCTTTCCGTGAGCTGCCCTCAACATGAGCCACCAACCGCTGCAGAGGTTTCCTCAACCATCCGTTCCATCTGCCCCACGGGGGCAGGTATTACCTCGACCAATTCTCCCAACGCCCACGACGGATTCACGAGCAGAACCAAGCGATCCTGGTAGAACATCATCCCCCCAAACCAGTTTCGTTCATCGCTTTGAAACTGTGGCGGCAATGGAAGACAATCCTTCCGTTCTACGTCTGTCAAGCCCACAACCTGCTCGACGCGAATCGCACCATGCGAGTGGCCAGTCGAGTACAACACCGTCCTCATTTCGATGCCGGATAAATCTGCGACCAGCGCAAGCCGTTGGGCAAGATCCACAAATTGGTAGATGGTCCCCGACGCAGTCACGGCCTTTTCGTCGCCGGCCTCTTCTTGCGTAAGAACGCCACGGACCCCATTTGCAGGCAAGGCCAAATAACTGGCCCCCAGACGGACGACCAAGAAACCGGCCGTCTCCACGAGCATGTTCGACGAATTGTGATGACCTCGTAAACTCATAGTTGTTATCGCTTATGCGACTGTCCAATTACCAGGGACCAATCCAGGGATCCGACGATAGTAATCCTACTTACGTGCGGCGGCTTCCTTGCCAATCCAGCGCTCAATTTCCTGAATCAAGGCCCGTTCTTCTACAGGCTTCGCAATATATGAACTCGCGCCTATATTAAGCGCCATTTGTCGGTGTTTGTCACCGGCTCGCGTCGTCATGACGATGATCGGTGTCTGCTGCGTTTGCGCTCGACTGCGCAATCCCTGAATTACTTCATAGCCATTGAGCTTCGGCATTTCAAGATCGGTAAGGATCAGCCGATAGTCTTGCGCAGACGCCTTACGGAGACCCTCTTCTCCATCCACCGCCGTCTCGACTTTATACCCGGCCGACTCCAACATCCGGCCAACGAACTTTCGAATGCTCAAGGAGTCGTCGATCAATAGAATCAGCTGCTCCGACGCTTTCTGATCTGATCCCTCGGCTTCTGGAACGATAGGGTCCGCCGACATCGTCGAATCTGATGTTAGCTCCGATACCTGAGCGGCCTGCGCCTCTCTCGCCAACAAGCGAGCAGGATCCAAGACAAGGACCACGCGACCTTCCGGATCGATGGTCGCGCCCCCGAAGCTAGAACGATCCAGCGACTTGAACGATCCCAACGGCTTAATAACGATTTCCTGACGACCGAGCAACTCGTCTACCAGCATGCCGATCATCCCAGCGGCCGTGCGCACGATGACAACAGGCTTCCCGATTTCCACCGGTACACTGCTTCGATTGAGGAGCTGCTGGAGCGGCTGCACCTCGATCGCCTCGTCACCGATATGCAAGATGGATCGTTCGCCCATCCGTTGATGTGAGCTGGGCGTCAACATGGTGACTTCGCGCACGGCCGGCAGAGGAATCCCGTAGCGCTCGCTCCCTGCCCGCACCATGAGGGCCGTGGCAATCAATAATGTGAGAGGAAGACTCAAAGTAAATTTCGTCCCCACCCCTCGAATGGATTCAACATCGATGTGGCCGTTCATGCTTTCAATGACACGCTTCACCACATCCATGCCGACTCCTCGCCCTGCCTGATCACCGATCTGGTCGGCAGTCGAGAATCCCGGCATGAAAATAAACTTGATCACTTCGGATTCGGGCAACGAACGGGCCACCTCCGGCCGGACCAGCCCTCGCTCTACCGCCTTGGCCCGAATCTTTTCAACGTCGAGCCCTGCGCCATCATCTTCCACTTCGATCAACACCGCACTCCCGCGATGCGCGGCGTGGAGATAAATCGATCCTGTCGCCGGCTTCCCCTTCGACACGCGAACAGCCGCGGGCTCGATCCCGTGATAGACCGCATTACGAACGAGGTGAACCAAAGGATCAACCAGCCGCTCCACGACGCCTGTATCGACTTCGGTATGTTCACCGGATGTGACCAACGTCACTTCTTTCCCTGTTGCACGTGCCATCTCACGCGTGGCCCGGCGGAATCGTGTGAACGGCGTGCCGACCGGCACCATACGAGCCCGAGCAATTTCATCCCGCATACCAAGTGTCAGCTGTGCCAAGTGACTCATATCTTCATGTGAACGGCGAATCGACCCGCTCAACTGCGTCATCGACTCTGAAATATCCGCCGTGACCTCGCTGATACGACGAGCCAAAATATTAAAATCGTCGTACTTGTCGAATTCAAGGCTGCCGAAGTCACTGAGACCTGTCAATCCTTGAGCCGGAGCAGTCGCTGGATCGGAGGAGACGGTCGGAAGGGTAAAGGTATGTTTCTCTTCAAACGAATGAACCGATTCGACCAGTCGACCCTTGCAGGCCAAAACTTGTTGCGAAAGTTGCTCCAGCATATGCAGTCGCTGCTCGAGCCGTCCTCGCCCGATAACTAACTCACCCACCAGATTCAACAATCGTTCCAATCGATCACGGCTGACGCGGATCACTTCGCGATCTTCTGCGACCTTACCGTCAGCCGATTTACCTTCTGCCGCCTTGGCAGGCTCGGCTTCTTGCTGATCGCGTGGTTCTTGCTCCAGCGGGGCTTCGGCGTGAAGGACTGCTGGACCAGACTCCACCACCTGAGCCGTCATTGGCTGATCCAACTGCTTGAGGCCTTGCATTGCGACAGCAAATCGCTGGCGCAGCATGTCGAGGGATGTGGGATCCCGCCGCATCAACAGCCGCACCACATCGACCGATCGCAACAGCACGTCCGTATGCCCAGGGAGAATGTTGACGCGGCCCTCGCGCACCGCTCCCATGAAATCTTCGACATAATGCGTCAGATCGCCGATTGACTGGAATCCAACGGTATAGGCAGACCCCTTGAGCGTATGAGCTGTCCGGAAAAGTTGATTGATCACTTCCGGATTGTGCTGTTCCTTCTCGAGACGAAGCAGCTGGGCCTCAAGAGACTCTAGGTATTCCTGCGCTTCCGGGGCAAAATAGGAAAGCACTTCGGCATCGAGAGGCGGCAACAGATACTCATCTGTCAACGCACTCGTTGCTGAAGACGATTCCACCTCGGGGCCGGCAGATTTCTCGGCGCGATCCATGACGGCCGTTGCAACCTGCAGCACCGGAACGATCGGAGCTTCCGCCTGAGCCGATACCGCCATCTGTTCTCCGTTGCGGATCTGCGCCAATGCTAGCGTCACTTCTGGCACATCATGCTGAAGCTGGGAAACCTTGCCGTCATCTCGCCGCATCAGCAGCCGAATGAGCTCGACGGCCCGACCGACGGCCCCGAGTAAATCCGACGAGAGAGATATCTGTCCCTCGCGGACCGCAATCATACAATCTTCAACCGGATAAACCACGTCGCCGATCACCTTGAATCCGATCGTATGCGCTGACCCTTTGAGCGTGTGGGCCGTACGATAGAGCGTATAGATGGTCTCCCCATCCTTGGGGTCCTGGCGCAAGCGATGAAGAAGCGATTCCATGGTTTGCAGATACTCATCCGCTTCTGGAGCAAAATACGACAGTACCTCGGCGTCAAGAATCGGAACGAGATAGTCCGCGGCGAGCAATGTCGGTTCAGCTGGGACCGCGGTAGGCAGAGACGGGAAGAGTCCCGCCACTTCGCCTTTCCATCGCGCGCTGACCGATGGATCTTCTGCGCCCCCATCCGCAACGACTTTCAATTGAGACTCGAACGAGGCGACCATCCCACGTAAGATCTCCAACGCCTTCGGCCAGAGGGAGGCCTCTATAGACGGCGCTTCTTCCAGCGTCGATTCAAGCAACGCCCCGATTAGGGCCAACCCTTCGTATCCATAGAGCGCTGACGCCCCTCGGATCTTATGCGCCCAAACGTACTGCGCTTGCAGTTGTGCCGGAGTTGGCGTCGTCCCATCGGACGCAGTGAACGCCTTCGTGAGTACGGCCATCGCTTCCGACGCTTCGGCAACGAAAATTTCAACGAGGCCCTGTCGGTCAAGTTCGGAGCTCATCCCTGTCCTTTCTTACCCGGAGCATCCAGAAGATGCTCCGGGAAGCCGACCTAGGCCAATTTGAACTGGGCGACGGAGGACGTCAGCCCTTCGGCGAGTTTAGCCATGTCTTCGACGGTCACGCGCGCTGAGTCCGTCGCTTTTTGCGTTGCCACGGCACCGCCGGCGAAGTCCTTAATCGAGCGACCCACCTGATCCGTCGAGGCGGTCTGGTTCACCGCGGCACTGGCGATGGTTTGCGCCAGTTCTGACGAACGCTGGGCGATCCCTGAAATTTCGTTGAACACTTCACCGGTACGTAGTGCAGAGGCCGATCCGGCTTCCACCGCCTGAGTTTCCTGCTCCATGGCGACGACCGCGTCCTGCGTTTCCGTCTGAATCACCTTCACGAGGTCGGCGATTTCCCGCGTGGCTTGCGTCGAACTTTCGGCCAGTTTTCTGACCTGATCGGCGACGACGGCAAATCGAGCTCCGGCTTCGCCTGCGCCGGCCGCCTCGATGGCGGCATTCAGCGCGAGCAGGTTGGTCTGATTGGCGATATCGCGAATCGTCGACACGATCTGCGAAATTTCCAACGACCGATCACCCAGCGCCTTGACCTGTTTCGACATACGTTGCACGGCCGAACGAATGCTCTGCATGTCCTGCACGGTTTCTTGCACGGCCACGCGTCCTCGTTCCGTCGCCTGCAACACTTGCTTAGCAGACTCAGACGAGGCGCCGGCGGTTTCCGAGACCTGGCGCATGGAAGAGGCCAACTGTTCGACTGCGCTCAACGTCTTCGTGGATTCATCCGCCTGGTGTTTTGCGGTACCGGCCATCTGCCCAGCGCTGTCCCGGAGAGTCCCGGCTGACTTGTTGACGCGTTCGGCTGCCTCTCGAACCTGTTTCAGCAACTGTCCGAACCGGGTCACCATGAGGTTGAACCCGTCCGCAAGGTTCCCGAACATGTCGGCCGTCACTTCACCGCGCTTAGTCAAATCTCCCTTGCCGACGTCCGAGACCAAGACCAGAAAGCCCATCAAGCGCTTTTGCATATCATCGCGCTCGGACTCCGACGTCACAAGGGCCGTGATGCGGTCCAACATGGCATTGAACGATGCGGCCATCTGTCCGAGCTCGTCCTTCGACGTGATCTTTGCGCGGGCTTGGTAGTTGCCGCCTGCCGCCAACTGCGCGACGTTTGCAACTTGTCCAATACCCAGAGCTAATTTGTGCGCCACCCAGTAACCGATCGACAACCCCAACAGCACCGCGATCACCCCGCCGATCACCAGCGCAAAGGTCGCATTCCCAGCCAGCGATTTGGCTTCATCGCTGAGGTCCTTGGCAACTTCTTGCACCGTTTTAATCTGCTCTGCATGGCGGCTGCTTACTGCCTCAAAGGCCGGCGCAATGCTCACCGTAAGCGCGAGCTGTCCCAATTCCCGCATCTGCTGCGCCTGTCCAGCCGACAAGGACTTCGATTCAAAACTTTCTGCAATGGCTGAGACTCCGGCATCTGCCTGTTGATAAAATGCCGTGAGGGCGCTTTTTAACTCACCAAGGTCTTTGGCTTCATCGCGCCCGGAACTCGAAACGCGCAAGGTCTTCGCCTCGTACTTGGCGATCAGCTGATCGACCTGTTGCTTGTACGGGCCGATCTTGGCCACGTCAACTTTAAAGTCCGCAGCGCGAGGCGCCCGGGCAAGGTCCTGCAACGTCTCATGGTACTTGTTGATGTTGAACAACATCGTATTGAAGTCGATCAAGGGCACGGTGTAGTCGACGTACATCGCGTCAGTCTGTTGGCTGATGCGTTTATTGGTCCAGACACCGAGAGAGCTCATGATCATGATGATGACGCTGACGATGCCGAACGCCGTTAAGAGCTTCGTCTGTGTTTTTAAGTCTTCAAACCGTTGCAATGCATTGAGCCTCACCATGGGAATCTCCTCCTTCTAGCTAGCGATCGATGCAATCATGTCGTGAACTGAGGGGAATAAGGACGTTTCATCCTGCACCCTCAAAATGCGAGAGCACGGCTGAGGTTTCCAGAACCCCTCGTAACCGGTCCTCGAGTTTGACCACCGTCGACACAAAGGGAAATGCCCCTTCCCCCGTGCCGGTCGGAGCCGGTAAGAATTGGTCCTTGGAAAGGGTACGAATTTCCGGCACCGTATCCACCAAGACCCCCACCTGCCAATTCCCATGCTTCACCACTACGGCATACCGCAACGTCTCGTCTGCGTTAAGGGCAAACATCGGTCGCAGATCGAGCAACGGAATCACAGTCCCGCGCAGGTTCGTGACCCCGACCAAACCGGAGGGCATTCCGGGAACCGGAGTGATGGACTCCACCACAAAGACTTCGCGCACGTTTTGGAGGTCGATCGTGAAGAGCTCTCCCCCCATGGAGATGATGGCGGCACGAATGGTCGTCGACCCGGAGGAATGAGCTGGGCGGTCTCCCGAACTCGAGGCTCCATGCGCAGGCCTGTTGGAGTCCACGTTCATGACATGCTGCATCGATGCCATTGGCTTAGCCCATAACCCGCTTGATGGCCGCCAGCAACTCTTCGTTCTTGAACGGTTTCACAATGTGGCCGTTCGCCCCTTGCTGCTGTCCCCAGAACTTGTCACTCTCGTTGCCTTTCGAGGTGCAGAGAATGATGGGGACATTCTTGCAACGCTCATCATTCTTCAAGTCACGACAGGCCTGGAACCCGTTGCGCCCTGGCATCACGACATCCATCACGATCAGATCGGGCTTTTCACTGGCCACTTTCTCTTCGAGTTTCTCACTATTGGGAAAAGACACCACGGTGTGATTGGCCGCCTTGAGGCACCCTTCGATCAACTGCAATTCGGCGTACGAATCATCGACTACAACAATCTTGCTCATCTTGCGCGCTCCTTTGGTGAAGTAACGTGAATGTGTCCTATTTCAAACGTCGTCTGGTCCAGCCTTCCGACACTATTTCATCGGCAGCACGATACTGATCGCCCCGGCTAACTCCCCTTCTTTCCATCCTTCTTTTTTCATGCCGGTCACATCGCGCTCACCTTTCGGTGCACCATGACAACCCAGGCAGGTCGCTCCGGCGTATTCCGGGTCCATCATACGAAGGACAGGTCGTCCATCCACCATAGTATTCCGCACATAGGACTGTCCCTTGGGATGACGCGGGTCGCCGAACATCCGCAACACCTCTGTCTCAAAGTCATCCGGCTTATTATTGGAATTCCGATAGTCAATTCCCGTGAGCTTCACGCGGACCCCAGACTTCTTATAGAACTGCTCTCCGACCCTCCTGGTGAACACGGCAGGGATGAATCCCTTGAAGGAGATGCCTGGCTTGTTAATGATCGGCTGGGCTTCGTCCACCACTTCTTTTTCCGCTTGAACTAAAGCGAGATAGAGATTCGCCTGTGGCACGACGTTGGGAATCCGCAGATCGAGTTTCGTGGTTTTCTTAAAACGTTCCACAACCTGGCCGGCCATGTAATCGCCGGTAAACCCCTTGTCGGCCTTCGTCGGGTCATTGATGTTCTTCATCTGTTCAGACAAGACGCCACGGCCGATCTTGACCAACTCGATCAAGTGCTCCGCCACTTCCGCCTCATTCCCAGCCATAACCGGACTCGCATAGAGCGCCAGGGCTGTCGCAGCCACTCCGCTCACCATTCGCCAACTGAGACGTGTCTGTTTCATGCCCTTCCTCCTCATTGATGCCACGGTATAAGACCCCATCCTGTCCCTCTCCATTCCCTGCCCTGTGTGCATTTCAGCCATGGTTCTCAAGAACGTGTTCCCGTGAAAAATCGATAACCAACTCTTCGCTGCGCGGCAATGGTGCAAAGGTTACGCCTGACCGATCACGCTCGCTCAAACCACCCCGGACACCAACAATTTACTGAACTGTTTCAAGAGGTTAGCAGTTGCTCTGGCGCTCACCATTCTTATCACTCCAGCACAGAACTGTTCATCTTGTGACAAAATGATGTCGTCCTGGCAAAAAATGACCATCACCCATCACAAGCATAGACTTCGGCATCACCATACCTTTGATCACTACTTGATCTCCCCACCGCCCGATATCATGTTTGCTTCTTCTCATGTTCCTCATCTGCCGAGAAAAGTGTAGCAGACAATTTTTATTTGGCATTTCTCCTTCGATGGATACGAGGGTGGCGTCACCACACCGTTAGCGCAAGTTTCACCCCTTTGCGCCTCTGCACCACACCTTACGATCATCCCTGAGACAGTTGTTTAGAGCTTTTCCTTTCAGGAAGACGTTGACCAAGAAGTGATCCAACTCACGTAGGCAACCAGATACCCAACGCCGCAGAGCTCCTCAGAAAACTCAAACAGCGAGTAGCCTATGAACAGAGGAGGATTCCCACCATTCTGAATCGTGCGGGTAAGGTGAAGCAGAAACTCGAGAGGGATTACTCTAAGAAGTTGGACCAGGAAGTTGACGCGGCTCTACTCACGGTCATAAGGCGATTCCTAACGGTCGAGAAGAAGGTCTACACTCCAAGACCACTGGATTCCTGGATGTAGCCCATAGGCACAATTTCAATACTCTCAACATCAAATCAACCAACTCCGTATCTTCTACACGAACGCCGACACGGATATGCCGCACATCTGCAACTCGTGTTCAAGTCGCCGGCTGATGAAGAGGGCAGCTCAATGGCCCTCGGATGCCATCGCGCATCCTTGAACTTGTGGGTGATGCACATGCGCCAGAGCCTGAACAGCCTTCAGCCCAATGCCAGGAAAAATGAAATGAATTTTCGGAAGCCCTACGCTGAGCCCATCCTCTCTGTTGGGGACGGACCGAAGATTCACGCCTGTGATTTCTATAGTAAGGGGTATCGATCTGCCCTAGCAACAGCTGGCCGAGTGACCGTCATTATCACGACGAACGTCACCGACCAAGAGCCCGTGGTCCTGGAGCCCTACTATGGAAACAAATGGAAGGTCAACATGGTCAGGCTAGCTGCCAACGCCTACTGGAATGGGCTCAGCGCCTATCTGACCTATGATTTCTCTGGTCAGTTGAGCCTCCGAATCCGCGGGAAAATCTTCAAGAGTGCCGGTGAGGCCAATACCTGTATCGACTCTAAAATTGGTAGCCGGTGTCGGCGGAATTTCTCAAACACTTATGGAATCCACCTCCACGCTCCAGTAAAAGCCCTTTCCAACGATGATAACCCCGGCTGAATTTTGGCACCCCAAACCTCACAAGAACGTATTTCTCTATGGGTCTCGCCCAGCCAACCATCAAGAGACTTTGTCGTGCCGGGTCGACTATATCTTCGAAGAAGACGGGACTCGAAGGGCACAGTTCACGCGCCCTTTGAGTCCCGTTGCCACAAAAGCTCCGGCTCACTCTGCTGCTTGGCCATCCAACGGGCCAAGACAAACAACGCGTCGCTGAGGCGATTCAGAAAACGCACGAGAACCGGATCCAGATGCTCTTCCCTCCCTAATCGCACACAGAGACGTTCAGCCCGTCTACAAATCGTTCTAGCCTGGTGTAACAAACTGGGAATCTTCCCCCCTCCCGGGAGAATAAACTCCTTCAAAGGCGCCAAGTCTTTCTGGCACCTGTCCATGAGTTTTTCCAGCCTGGTCACGTCCCGTGCTGTGACCGTTGGCATATGCTTGAACGTCTGCCCGGACGCCGTGGCCAGCAACCCACCAACGTCGAACAGCTTGTTCTGCACCCAACGCAGCTCCTCCTCCAACCGATCGGCAGACGGATGAATCCCGACCATCTCCGCATTAAACGCCCTTACGACCCCGATCGTCGAATTCAGTTCATCCACATCCCCATAGGCCTCCACCCGCAAGCAGTCCTTCCAGACCTGCTGGCCGCCAGCTAAGCGGGTTTTTCCCTTGTCGCCGGTTTTGGTATAAACCTTCGTAATGCGCATACCGACCCCCTTCTTGATCGACCTTCAAATACGGAATAGATCGCATCCATACTCACGTACTGCTCTAGGTGGTCAGCCCAGCGATCCAGTTCAGCGCGCAGCTGTGTCGTGACGAGTTCAGACTCACGAGGCGAAACGGGCGGGAGTCCTTTCCAGTTACGTGCACGATTCAACCAGCCTCGACGAAACCCGGCCTGATCGAATAGACCATGAATGCTGGTGCCCCAGACAAGGTCATTCTCACTTGCAGCGCCTTCATCACCCCTCGCGTTGCCTTCCAAGGTTTCAGAGGCCTCAATCTGAAAACAGGGGTTGACGGCTCCTCGACTGATGCGCCCCATATGAATTTCATAGCCACGAACTGGCTTGTGCTGTTCCACGCCATGAAGCAGCGAGGTGGCACAAACTTGCCGGCAGATCTTTGGCGCATCAAGTTCCGTCATCACATCAAGAAAGCCTAATCCTCTTGACGTTCCTCCGCGCTCCAATCCTTTAGGATCGGCTATCGCTTGGCCAAGCATCTGGTACCCCCCGCAGATCCCAACCAGCTCGCTCCCTCCGTACACATGAGATGCCAAGGCACCAGGGAATCCTGAGGTCACAAGATAGTCGAGGTCGTCGAGCGTATTCTTGCTTCCAGGAAGCATCACCACGTCAGCTCCACGGAGATCGTCCGGCGACGCGGCAAACCGAAGCGCCACATCCTTCTCAGCAGCCAATGTATTGAAGTCGGTGAAGTTGCTCATGCGGGGAAGCAGGACTACGACTACGTTTATGAGATCAGGCTTGAACTGAACCGACCGGGAACGAGCCAGATCGAGGCTATCCTCTTGATCCAGGCGAAGGTCCCGAAGAAAAGGAACGACTCCCAGGACCGGAAGATCTGTCCGCGACTCAAGCATACGGACACCATCTTCAAACAATCGACGATCTCCCCGGAACTTATTCACGATCACACCCCGCACGCGCTGACGCTCATGAGGCGCTAACAAGTCGAGCGTCCCGATGATCTGAGCAAAGACCCCACCCCGATCAATGTCCGCCACCAAGACGACGGAGGCATCGGCCAATTCGACAACAGGCCAATTCACCATATCTCGATCGCGAAGGTTAATCTCCGCTGCACTCCCCGCACCTTCGATGACCACACACTCGTATTCTCTGGCCAGTCGTGCATAACACTCCCGAACAATGTTGAAGAGCGTCTCTTTCCGCTCAAAATATGCGAGTGCGTCCAACGTCTCGTAGACGTTGCCTCTCACGACCACCTGAGATCGCGAATCCGACTCGGGCTTCAGCAAGATAGGATTCATATCCACCGTCGGCTCGATCCCGCAGGCCTGAGCTTGCAGCGCCTGCGCTCGGCCGATCTCTCCTCCCTCAAAGGTCACGAAAGAATTCAGCGCCATATTTTGCGCCTTGAAAGGCGCAACCCGCACACCTCTTCGAGACAAGAGCCGGCAGAACCCGGCGACAATGAGGCTCTTTCCAACATCCGAACCGGTTCCAAGAATGGCTATTCCCCTTGCTTGTCCCACGACATTCTCCCAATGCATGCGCGCTCAGAATTACAAACCCTCAAATCGATAGCTTAAACCACCATAGATCGCGATGCCGGGAGCCGGCATTATGAATCGCTCCTGAGCGCCCCCACCTGTCAGCGTATTGGACGCAATTGTTCCAGAGGTGGCATATTTCTGATCGAGCAGATTGTTCACCATGAGGAATCCGCTGAGATGTCCTCCTGGTACTGGTCTCTCATATGCAATCCGGCTGTTCAACAGATAGTATCCTGGAAGGCGCGGCTGCGAGTTTGTCTGATCATTGAGGAAGAACTGCGTGCTCACGTAGAGGCCAATGAGCGAAAGCGTCCACCCTTCGGACGGATGGAAATTGCCCGTCACGCTCAACCGATGTTTTGGTACGAGTGGGAAACTATCCCCGACCTCAATGGTCTGCGTGTTGGAGATACTGAACCGGGACTGGAACGTCGCTTCGGTATAGGTATAGTTAACGACACCATCGACATATTGGTTGTAACGCGCCTTCAACGTTCCTTCGATGCCCCGACGACGAGACCGGTCGACGTTGCGGTTGAAGCCATCAAATCCCGCACTAAACACATCACAATTATTACACGTGAAATAAATTTCATTATGAACGTCGGATTGAAAGACGGCCAAGGAAGCTTCGCCCCAGTTCTGCAGTTTTGATCTGGCTCCCACCTCGTAATTATTTGAAGTAACTGGTTTCAAGAATGGGTTGGACGTTCCGATGAACTGAAACAGTTCCTGGAAGGTCGGCGTGCGAAATCCCTGGCTATAGTTGAAGTACAGGCTGGTCTCGGGCGTGACCAGATAGGTCAACCCGGCTCTTGGATTCGTCCGGTGAAAAACCCGGTTCCCGACGCCCGGTGGCGTGAAAGTATCTTCAAAGGTCGTCGCGATACTATTGCGGTCATAGCGGACACCGCCGACAAGAATCAGGTTGGAGAGGATATTGAAAGTGTCCTGGGCGAAGAACCCAAGAATGTCTTCATTCGTATCCTGCCGATTGTTGAACGGCCCGAAGCCGGAAGTGGACAACAAATGACCGCCGAAATCATTCCGCTGCAGTTCCGTGCCCAGGATCAACGTATTCGCGTGACCGAAAATGGGGGTGGCTTGCGTCAATTGAGCCGTTCCACCCCGTGATTCGGTTAAGGAGTTTGTTTGGGCAGTGGACAAAATAGAGTTGACAACTGCGGGCTGGCCCACGCCGAATTGTTCCTGATTCAAACGACGGTAAAAGCCGTTGATATTGAGTGAAAATCCGAGCGGTAGGCCCTGCCGGCCCGTCAATCGAACCACATTTGAGTTGTTGTCAGTAAAATCGCCTGGCGTGAAATTCGCTTTCCGGTCGATAGCGGCAACACTCAGAGGCAGTGAGCCTGCCTGTAACAGATGGTCTTTGACATAGGTATAGGACAGGGTAAAATCTGTCTGCTCGGTTGGGCGGTATCCCAGACGTCCATAGAATCTTGAAATCTGAGCGGCCGAATCATCCCGATATCCGGATTCGGTTTCCCGGCCGAAGTTCGTATAATAATCAAATTTACCAAGGGGACCGCTGGCATTGATAGAGTATCGTTGCCGGCTGAAACTTCCCCACAATGTATCGCCAGTCACCTGATGTTTCTCACCACCACGTTTGGTAATGATGTTGATGACGCCCCCTAAGGCGTTTTTGCCGTAAATCGCGGATGGACCTGGCAGAATTTCGATACGCTCGATCGTATCGAACGGAATGAGATCAAAGTTGACGGTATTGAAATCGGGCTCGTTGATCCGCGCGCCATCGACAAAAACGCTGGTGGCAGGGACCGGTTGTCCGTTGAATCCACGCAGATCGATCGTCTGCTGGAATGCATTCCCGACCTGATCGTACATCACGATACCGGTTGCCCATTGTATGGCTTCTTGTACGGTCCTCGCTCCGCTCTTGCGGATATCCTCGGCCGTGATGATGGTCACTTTTGCTGGAAGCGTTCTGGCATCGACAGGTGCGTCAGGAAGACGAGTACTGGAAACGACGACTTCTCGCGTCTCAATCACATCCTCTGACTGAGCATGGGTGGTGGACGCATCGAGGCAGGATAACAGGACAACACAAACAGAAAAACCCGTAACATCTATGCGCACACAGACCTCCCTTAGACTCGAAGGGTCCAGTCGAAATGCCCG
>JAGXAR010000089.1 GCA_018971525.1 Nitrospirota bacterium | reverse complement strand
GGTTTGCCCCCACATGAGTTGATCCGTGGAGAGAATGTCGGATAGCAAGGCGAAGCATCTGAAGAAGCACTGTCCGGTCATAGGGTTTGTGAAGCCAGGTAAAGGCACCGCCCCGCATGGCCCTATCCGCAACCTCCTCAGACTGATCGGCGGAGAGCATCACGACAGGCGTATTGGGCCAGAGGATTTTGCTGAGCGACAAGAATCGCAACCCGTCCATGCCCTGCATCTGATAGTCCGTGACGACGATATCAAATCGCCGCTGTTTCATCTCGTCCAAGGCTTCCAGACCATCACTCGCCGTGCGGACGTTATATCCAGCATATTCCAGAGATAAGGCAAGTATGGAGCGGACAGCTTCGTCATCTTCTACGACCAGCACACTATGGTTCTCTTCATTCATGATGGGCATCTCCTTCATGCATGCACGACGTGACTGTGAATGCCTCGTACCGGTGATCCATATCCTGAGGACAGAGCAAATGGTGGACCGCAGAATGCAGGCCGGGTCTGCACCCGACTAATGAGCATAATTTCAAAGAGATAGAAGCGAGATGCGAGAATAGGATGGTTACCGGGGATTATCTTGCGTGGAGCGCGTTGTCAGGTTCCCATGGACTATTGTACGGAACCCATTGTTCCGACTGAAGATTCTCAGGCGCATATGTTGTCCAGACGAGGGCAGTTCGTCCCATCGTCATTTCCTGACAAGAATGTCGATGGCTCCTTGCTTTCGATAACGCGGGAGCGAGAGATCTGCCGAAGCCTGTTAGAACCGCGCCTCCGAGGGGCGACTGTCAAAATTCCCCATCCAGAAAAGAACTTTTTACCAAACAGGGCACACTCAACACGTTGCGCGGGCTCGTACGTCGCAATTCCTGAGAAGAGGCAATGTCCGGCATTCGACGTTCGCACGCGACACTGTTGTTTCTTTCCAATCAAGTACAGCGAAGGTCTCGCCCTGTTTGAGTATCCAAACGCTACGCATCGGCAGTGCTAGTCCCTCCAATCCGGGCCATTTAATCTGGCAAGACCCGATGGTCGTCAAACCACCGGCTCAATCCGACAGCGGTGAGGGAGGTAGCGAACAGCATAAGTCCAATGCCAATTATGCTCGTCCGTTCTCCAAATTCCTCGGTAATCCATCCGAACGTCGTCATGCCGGCGACGGCGGCGGCCATTGCACCGGTGGTGTAGAGAGAGAGCACACGGCCAACCATGTATCTCGGAGTAATTTCCTGCATAATTCCCCACGCGATGGGTGTCAATGCGCCTTTTCCTGCACCAATGATCACCATCAGTATGACGACAAGAAGAGGGTCGGAGACCCATATCAGGCCGCAGAGTGTTGCTCCGGCCACTGCGCTGGTTGTGGCGATAGCATAAACGCGTATGCTCAACTCCCAATGAGTCAGCCAGATGAGTGCGATTGACATCAAGAAAAGGCCCAGGCCAAGCGCCGACCATAAATATCCGACTTCAATCGGCCCCAGATCCCACATCTTTCGGACAAATACCGGAAACATCGTCGCGAACGCGCTGGCGCCGAAGGTATACAAGGCGGCCATAAGAATGAGGATTGGAATCACCCGCTGCTCAATGAAGGCAAAACGGATTCCTTCGACCAGGTCGCGAGTGGTCGAAATGACGGAATTACCTCTCGTCTCGGTCAATTGTTCATGTACGAGACGTACCGGTGCCAAGCAGGCAGCGGAAATCAGATAGGTAACTGTGTTCACACAGAGAACCTCTTGCGAGCTCAGTGCCGCAATTCCAATCCCGCTCAGGGCGGGTCCCACAACAATGCCCAGACTCGTCGTGCTTTGGAGCAACGCATTCGCAGCCGTCAATTGAGGACGAACTACGAGATAAGGTACCGAGGCCGTGAGAGCTGGCCCGAACATTGCTGAGGCCATGGCATGGCATGGCATGGCATGGAGAAAGACCAGGACATAGAGAAATTCAACGGTGAAGGTTTCTACTGAGACTGAGCAAGGGATGAGACCAATCAACACCGCATGCAAGACATCGGCCGCGATCATGATCGGCTTCTTCGGAAGCCGGTCAAGGTAGACCCCGATCAGGGGGCCGAAGAGGATTGGGGGCACTGTTTGCAGCAACCCGATCACCGTCGTTTACAGTGGAGAACCTGTGATCGAATAGACAAACCAGAGCAAGGCGAGTTTCGAGACTCCATCGCCGATCTGCGAGATCATCTGGCCCCACCAAACCAGGCCGAAATTGCGGGAGAGCAGGAGCTGAGGGCTGTTCATGACGGAATGCTCCTGCCCTTGTGTCCGAAGCCCCGGACCGTCAACCCGATGGAGAATCGTGTGCATTGCACCGGGGATACATCATGAGCAGAAATGCCGGCTATTCACGCGGCGCCTTCAATACGAACCGCGTGGGTCTTCACGGTTGTAACGCCGGGGACCTGCCTGGCCACCGCCGCCGCTTCCAGCACGATCATGTGGAACCGGGTTTTTCCACTCAATTCAACGACACCATTCTCGGTTTTGATGTCGAATCGTGCTGCCTCAAAAGTCGCACTTTTCTTGAATCGTTCCCTGACGTACTCGGTAATGACCTGGTCTCGTTTCTGCATCATGGCCTGGTGCAACTCAGTAACCACCTCGCGCTTGTTGACGACTGACTTGACCCCCTCAACATTCCGGGCCACTTCCGCCGACGCAAGTTTTTCCGCTTCGCTGGATACCTTTCCGGAAAGCACGACGTCTTGCCCTTTCGTGTCAATTTCGATCATGTAAGGCGCTGTCCGTTGGTCACCCAGGAACGCCAGCTTCACTGTGAGAATGAGCGACCGAGCAGGTTTGTTCGGCGCCGCCTCATTACATTAAATTGATTCTTTGGTTTTGGGTGCCTGTTTGAGTTCAGGAGGGGCAGGCTCAGGATTCGTGAGCTCCTCGGTCTTAGGGCCCTGAACTTTTGGCTGCCGCGGTTTAACCTCCTGGGTCCGGAGTGCTGACTCCTCCGCATGGAGCGGCGTGGCCAACAAGGTTCCGCAAGTCAGAAGGACTGCCAGTATCCTGCCTGAGCAAGGCGAAATGCTCATGGAATCCTGCATCACTTTCCTCTGTAAGCATTTTAGGGGAGATCGATCAGCAGGAGATGTCCCTGCTGATCGTCTCCTCAACGTCATATGTCTGCCTCAACAGTCTGTGAGATTCATAGCATCGATCAGACAATCGGAGGGCGATCTCTGCAGACGAGATGCATCACCAGAAGCAGAATTCCGATTACAAGAAGGACCCCTGAAATCAGGGTGGTGACCCCTGTCATCCCCGCAAGGCTAGGGAGACCAGCGATGATCCCCACACTCAAGAAGACGAGCGCCTGTGACAGCATCTCACGATTGTTCCTTGGGTTCAGGTTGCGCCAGCCGCGCACCCCTGATGATTTCCCGCCCAGCGAATCAGCGCCCAACTCATATCAATCGAAATTGAAATTCAGGCCGATCGTCATCATGTGTCCGTTATTGCGAGCCTGCATATGAAGGACGTTGGCCTCTCGTGACTCACCTGTCTCCCGCAGAGCGGTTCGAACGGTGCTCGTGTGACCCGGTTTCATCTCACGAGACGTTTTGTGTGGTCACACATGATGCCTGCAGCCCCTTTCACGTCTTCGATCAGGCGCCCGGAGGAGACGCCTGCATCAATGGCAAGATGACGAAGGCGCTTGAGAGTCTCTTCTCCCGATCGTGGAGCGAATAAAAGACCTGTGCCGAAGCCGGCAATTAATCCGGTCATGAACATCAGCCCGTTAAATCCCGTATCCCTTACCTGGCTGTTCATCGCTGCCTCCTTTCATTGTGTCTGCTGCATCTTTTTTTCCTGTTTTTATTCGGCCTTCTTGATGGAAAGTGCCTCGCCATTCTGTGCGGCCAACACTTCTACTTTGTCCCCAACCTTGATGTCTTCGTCCATGCGCGTCTTCTCATTCACAAGAAACTCGGTCGGCTTGTCTCCGATAACCTGAGCGACGTAGAGATGATCCATAATCAAGTACGCATCTTTCTTCGCGCCGGACGGGTCTTCGACGATCTGCACATTGCCCTCGATCATGACGACCTCTCCTGTGACGGCCAGCTCCTTCCCGATTGGCTCGGGAACTGTCTCCAAAAGTTCATTGGACGGTGGAGCCGCTTGGAGAATCGCGACACCGAAGACTGCTAGTGCAGTCAGAAGTACAAGCAAGTTCATTCGCTGTCCAAACCTCAGGCCGGCCTTTGTCGTATTCATTGCGGACCTCCCTGTGTTGCACAGAGTGCGTTGGACCCTCCACTCTTCGGGGAAGGCAGGCACCTTGCAATGGCATTGGATGCCTACTACGGCTTTGGGCTACTGCAAGTGATAGTCCTTATTTTGTGGAGAGTGAGTTCTCAGGAGGAACACATGAATGTTCAACGAGATACTGTCGCGCAGCGTCTGTCGAGCGTCGCCTCTAAAGGGCTGAGTGACTATGACATTCTGTCCTCAAGATTCGTAGTGGTATCGTTCTAACCGATGGTGCCATCAATGGATTTCTCGTCGATGACACACTTGTCCATCACGCGCAATCTGTCCGATCGACCAGAAGTAGCTCATGCCACATCGTTGAAGTCTTCTTCGGGACCAACCATGAAAACAGCGCTTTTCAATAACGGCCATAGTTGGCACGTCAACCTCCTTGGTCGATTTACATATGGGAGAAGAGAGGGGTACGATGATCACCATACTCCTTGGCTGAGGAAAAAGATGCGCCTTTCCGTCAAGGTTTCTCTCGTTCTTGTCCTGATCGTGGGACTAGCGGCGGCTTCCGTCGATTACTTCGACCGCCAATATAGCAAGAGGTTCATTCAGGGGAACTATCTCCAGGAGATCATGGCTGTGGTTCGGCAGGTGGGAGCTGAAATGACCGCGCTTTCGGATCTCCGTGACCGAACGGCTCGAGAATTGGAGATCAACAAGTTGAGAGCGAATCGGCCTGACCTTCTCGATGTGGCGTTGTATGCGCTGCCTGAAGATGGAAGCGGGCAACCAATCCTCGTCGTCAACGCGGGGATTACGGATTCTCCCAGACTTGAGCAGGCTCCCGTGCTGGTGACGCAAGCGCTGTTGAACAACCAGTCGATCAGCGAGGTGGGAGGCTGGGAAGCGACGCATCGCGTGAAAGTCGCCTCTCCGATTACGATCGACGGTCGGCTTGTCGGTGCCACTTACGCGGAATTCTCGACATCGCTCTTCGACGAACTCCAGAGGTCTCAGCGTCGTCTGGAAGTGACCAGGATTTTGATAAAGGGGCTGGTCATTGTTCTGGCCATCAACCTCTTTTTGTATTTTAGGGTGCACCGCCCCGTGAGAGCGCTCCTCTCGGCGGTGGAGGCCGTCGCTCGCGGCAAGCTGCTCACATCTGTGCCGGTCCGCGGTCGGGATGAGATCGGTCAGCTTGCTGAGAGGTTCAACCTGATGGTGGAGAGAATCCGGGTCGCAACAGAAGAAAATACTCAGCTCTATGAAAAGCTCCGACTGGCACATGATTCGCTCCAATTAAGAGTGGAGGAGGCAACGGCAGAACTCCGGCAAAAAAATCGGGAACTGGCCAGGACGAATGAACTTCTCTCGACCTCTCAGCGGGAAGCGGCGCGCGCACAACGGCTGTCGGTCATCGGCCAACTGGCTGCCACAGTGGCGCATCAAATCGGCACACCGCTGACCGCAGTCTCCGGTCACCTCCAATTGCTCGAAGAAGATCCTCAGCTGGGACCTGAAGCTCGAAACCGTCTGAAGATTGTCGAGACGCAGATCGAGCGTCAGTCTCGGATCATTCAGGATCTGTTGATTTACGCCCGCAAGCCGGACCCGGTGTTCTTGCCGATGGATCTCAATGCCTGCCTGGAAGAATGTCTTGCGCTCTTGCGACCGGAGATCGACCGGCGGCGCGTGGTCCTCAACCTGCTGCTGGATCCGGCGTTGCCAAAAGCGCAGGCGGACCAGCAACAGATTCACGAAGTGTTCTGCAATTTGATAGAAAACGCCATGGATGCCATGCCGGAGGGAGGCACATTGACCGTCCAGAGCCAGGCGGTCGAGGCGCCCCCGACGGAGAAAATCAACGGCTGGCTCGCCGTAGACATTTCCGACACGGGACCTGGTATCGCACCGGAAGATCGCGCGCAGATCTTTCAGCCGTTTTTTACCACCAAGAAAGCCGGACGGGGAACAGGACTGGGGCTATCGATTGCGTTTGATACAATCCGCTCGCACGGGGGACAGGTGCTTGTGGACAGTGAACCCGGTAAAGGCACACGATTCCGTGTGCTCTTCAGAGGTTCAGAAGGAGTGTACTGAATGATAGGGCCATTCCGAGTCCTCGTCGTTGACGATGACAGCGAAACGTTGGCGCTCCTTCGAGAAATCCTCGTCAAGGAAGGCTACGAGGTGTCCACTGCGGAAAATGCCGATGCGGCGCTTCGCGAGGCGACCCGCCAGGAACCGGACGTGGTTCTCACCGACATCCAGATGCCTGGAATGGATGGCGTGGCTCTCCTCGCAGAACTTCGTACGCGGCTTCCCAAGACATTGGTAATCCTGGCGACGGCCTATGGATCACTCAAGACCGCTGTGGACGGGATCAAGGCGGGGGCGTTCGACTACCTGGCCAAGCCGTTCATCATCGACGACGTCAGGCTGGTGACCAAGCGGGCAATCGAGCACAAGCAGGTGCTCAGTGAGAATCAGGCCTTGCGCGAACAACTGAAAGACCGCTATCGATTTGAAGGCATCGTGGGAAGCAGCCCTGGAATGGTCGGAGTCTACAAAATGATTGCGCGCGTCGCTCCGACGGACAGCACCGTTCTCTTGCAAGGCGAGAGCGGGACGGGTAAAGAACTCGCGGCCAGGGCGATTCATGCCAACAGCCAACGGAGCTCGAAGCCGTTTGTCACAGTAGATGGCGGGACGCTGGCGGAAAGTCTGCTCGAATCGGAATTGTTCGGCCATGAACGAGGGGCGTTTACCGGCGCCCTGGCCGCGAAGAAGGGTCTGCTCGAAAAGGCCCATCTCGGCACGTGTTTTCTGGACGAAGTCGCCGATATCTCGCCGACGCTCCAGAGCAAGCTGCTCCGCGTGATTCAGGAGCGAGAGATCAGGCGAGTCGGAGGAAACGATACGATCAGCGTCGATGTCCGTGTCATCGCAGCCTCCAACAAGGACTTGAAGTCTCTTGTGGAGGCCGGCAAGTTCAGGGAGGATCTCTACTACCGCTTGAACGTCGTTACGATTACGGTTCCTCCGTTGCGCGAGAGGGTGGAGGACATTCCAATGCTGGCACAGTTCTTCGTACAGAAATACGGAACCGTGAAAGAAAAACCCGTGAGGGGCCTCTCACCAGAAGCAATGGCGATGCTTAGCCAATACTCATGGCCCGGCAACGTGCGGGAACTGGAACACGCGATCGAGCGTGCGGTGGCACTGACACCGCACGACATCATTCTTCCCGATGACCTTCCTCAGACGGTAAGATCAGTGGCCGCGTCAGATGGAACCCAGGTTGCCGGCTGGATCACGCTGGAGAATCTTGAACGGGACTATATTGTACGCGTACTTGAAACCCACCATCATGATCTCGCCCGGGCCGCTGAAGTCCTTGGCATACACCGAAAAACGCTGCAACGTAAGCTTCGAAGCTACGGCCTGTCTTAAGGGTCGCATGAGGGACAGAGTGTCCAAGGAGAGGACAACTTGTCGATCATGCAATTCTTGTGACAGCATGATCAGTTCGGCCATCCTCGCTGGACATTCGGAAGACAGAACGTCTCGCTTTCCCCTTCCAGGAGAGTAATAGCCGGCCGTTCGAATCTCGGATCTCCTTGAAACTCTGTCATCTTTCAGCATTTCTCCCGCCACTACTTCCGCGGTCTTTCGTTTGCACAGGCATGGGTGTGTGACCGCGAAGTCCCTGATCATCGGTTTCGAGAGATTCCACAGGGCATGCATGCATGATTGAGCGGTACGCGAAACAACCATTTCGCTTTTTTTCGTGCATGGAACTGCGTGAAGTGCTCGGCAAACGTGCCGTGGATGTGCCTCGCTTGCTTGAACTCATCGAAGAGGCTCCGGCCGACAGCATCTATTACCACACCTATAGTTATTACTTACGGCATGCCTATACCCAACAGCTGTATTCGAATGATTTTGCTAACTGGATTGCACTGTACGCGCAGGATCGAGTGTTGGGTGAACGGCTGGGTGTGCTCGATCCCTTCGAATTCAGCGATATTGAGCAACTTCGCGGTGAGATCTTAAGCATTATGGCCGACCACTTGAACCATTCCACAGTTGTCACGCGATGCATTGTCAGTGAGCCTTTTGAGTTTATCCGTTCGCACGTCATCGAAATTCCCTTGGGGCTGGAGGCCACAACGTTGGGGGAGTTTTATGATGCCTTGGCCATTGTGGAGGTCGGAGCGGTCTACAACCATGTGTGTGAAGCACGCATGCGCAAAAAGCCCCGGTCGGCTGATTTTGCCGACTGGCTGGCTTGGGAGGAGGGATTGGGGTTGCAGGACCTGGCTTCGAAAGTCGAGCAAGCGGCGCGTCTCGGGCTCAGCCTGGAGGGTATGCGAAACAAAATCCTTCGTCTATGCGATCAAGAGCTCACAAGGCAGCGAGCCTCGTGATTCGGCGGGCTACATCAATCAGGTAACCTGAATGCTTGAATATTATCGCGACATTGCTCCACAGGGAACTGTGGAATTGTTGCAGCAACTCGGACGCCGAGTCGAGGGAAAGAGCCTGGTGCATGTCAATTCGACGCGGTACGGCGGCGGAGTGGCTGAGATGCTCCATCGTCTTCTTCCGTTATTCGACGAACTTGGGATCAGGGTTCGGTGGGAAGTGATGGCGGGATCCGATCTCTTTTACCGCGCGACGAGGAGTTTATACAACGCGCTGCAAGGGAGCAGACAACGAATCACGCCTGAGATGTATGACGCGTACATCGAGTGCAATCGCGAGAGTGCGAAACGGCTGAACCTCGATGCGGAGTTTGCAATGATCCACGACCCCCAACCGGCCGCGTTAATTGATGCCCGGCCTCATGGTGCCACATGGATATGGCGGTGTCACATTGATGTCTCAACTCCCCAGCACTCGGTCTGGCAGTTTCTGCGCCCGTTCGTGGTCCGGTACGACGCTGCAGTCGTTTCACTGCCCAAGTTTTCGCAACGGCTGCCTCTTCCACAATTTCTGGTCTACCCATCTATCGATCCCTTAAGTGAAAAGAATTGTGAGTTGCAACCCGACGAGATTGACAAGGTTCTTCAACGATTGGGTGTGCCTCGTGATAAACCGATCCTGCTGCAAGTGTCGCGTTTCGATCGGTTCAAGGATCCGGTCGGCGTGGTGGCGGCTTACCGGCTGGTCAAGAAAAGCCATGACTGCCGCCTGGTGCTGGCAGGGGGAACCGCGACGGATGACCCGGAAAGTGTGGAGGTGTTGGCCGAAGTTCAGGAAGCCGCCGGCACAGACCCCGACGTACATATCCTGTTGCTGCCTCCAACCGCCAACCTGGAGATTAATGCACTCCAACGTGCCGCGACGATTATCTATCAAAAATCCACGAGGGAGGGATTCGGGCTGACAGTAGCAGAGGCACTGTGGAAAGGGAAACCGGTGATCGGAGGTGAGACCGGCGGCATTGTCGTGCAACTGATCCCGGGGGTGACCGGATTTACCGTGAATTCACCGGAGGGGGCAGCGTTCTATACCAAGCGGTTGCTGAACGAACCAGAATTGATGGCTGTCCTGGGGCGGCAGGGCAAAGAATACGCCCGGCACCGGTTTCTCATTACGCGGCATCTTCAAGACTATTTGGGGTTGCTCATTTATTTACAAGAGAGAGGGCGGACTGGGTGACAGGGCATACATTGTGGCGACTTCATCTGTAGAAGGAGGACGGGATGTCCAATTTGATCGTTGTTTCAAACCGTGAGCCCTACGAGCATAACTCGGTCGACGGGCGTGTTGTCTGTCAGCGGACCGATGGAGGGCTGGTTTCGGCCTTGGACCCAGTGTTGAAACATCTTGGCGGCACATGGATTGCCTGGGGGAGCGGAGGCGCTGATCAGGAGGTCCCAGGCCAAGTCGATGGCCTTCCGATGCCTCCTGATGAGCCGGCCTATCGATTGCGGCGCGTCTGGTTGGAGCCTGCAGCGGTCAGAAACGGCGGTCAAGGCTATGCCAACCAGGTGCTGTGGCCGCTCTGTCACGTCACACTCGATCGGGTTTCCTATCGCAAGGCGTTCTGGGCCGGCTACGAGGCGCTGAACCGCAGCTTCGCCGACACGGTGTTAGACGAATTAGGTAAGCGGCCCGCTCCTGTGTGGGTCCATGATTACCACCTGGGTCTCTTACCTGCAATGATTAAACAGCAATCACCGGATACCACCATCTGCCTTTTCTGGCACGTTCCCTGGCCGGGACCGGACGTATTCCGCATCCTGCCGGAACGCCGAGAGATGCTCGAAGGTCTTCTAGCGGCCGATTGTCTCACCTTCCAGACTGCGTCCTATGCAACGGCGTTTGCAGATTGTGCAAAAGAGTTCTTGAATGCCTCCGTCGATCCGTCGAAGACGGTTGTGCACCATCGCGGGCATAAGACAAGACTGACAATACGTGCGATCAGTGTGCACTTTAACCGGTTCTCCGATCTCGCGAAGACAGCGGAGGTCGAAGACGTCATGGCTCGCGCACGGCGGCGCCTGGGCATCCCACGCGGGGTACGAATCGGACTAGGTGTCGATCGTCTGGATTACACCAAGGGCCTGATGAAGCGTTTGTGGGCACTGGAGGACTTTTTCGACCGATACCCCGAGTATCTCGGGACGTTCACCTTTCTTCAGGTGGCGATCCCGACCCGAAATAATGTCGAAGCCTATCGTCAATATCGGGATCTCATCAGGGAGACCGTGACGGAAATAAATGAGCGGTTCAAGGCGCCGCCGGAAGGAACAAACAAGGGATGGACGCCGATTGAGTACATCGAAGGACGCGTGACCTCGCACACACTCGTGGCATACTACCGGATGGCTGACCTGACACTTGTCAGTTCGGTGTACGACGGGATGAACCTTGTGGCGAAGGAGTATGTGGCCTCGCAGGTCGATGAGACCGGTGTCCTGGTAGTGAGTCATCTGGCCGGCGCCGCAGAAGAGTTGATGGGGGCGCTGGTTGTGAATCCGTACGACCAGGAAGGAATGGCCGATTCGATCAGGCGGGCGCTGGAGATGCCCGAAAACGAACGACGAGAGCGGATGCAGTTGATGCGTCTTCGTCTCAGCACGCACGATATTTTTCACTGGGCCGAGAGTTGTTTGCGCGATGCTGACATTGAAGTCGATCGCTTGGAGAGCGTGCAGGGATGAACCCATGGCGTCGCTTCGAGCCAGACTCGCGGCGATTCCGATGGATCGCCTGATTTTGTTTCTGGATTTCGATGACGTTGACGCCCATCATGCCGCGCCCGAATCGGGCCAGGCTGACCCGGTCGGTGCGAGATACGTTGGAGGAACTTGTTCGCCTGCTGTCGGTCGTGGTCATCAGCGGACGAGCCCCGAAAGTCTTCGACGGAGGATTGGGCTGCATAAGGTGTGTTACGTGGGACATCACGGATCGTCTTGCCTCGAGGCGGACGGGAACGTGAGGTGGCTGGTTGCGCCGCCGCGCAAAACGTTAGTTCGTCGGTGGCTTCAGGCGCTGCAAACCGCCGCATATGGTATCGAGGGCGCCTTTGTCGAGGACAAAGACTTCCCCGTCGCGCTGCATGATCTGTTGGTGAAACCGAAGCACCGTTCTCGATTGAGGCGGCGCGCCTTGCGTTCGTTTGCCCCGTGGATTGCGCACGGGTTCGTCAGCCTTTTGCGCGGAAAGCGAGTGTTAGAAGCCAGATCCTCCAAGGCATGGAACAAAGGCACAGCCGTTTCGATGCTACTCCAGCGACCGCGGACACTTCATCGAGTCCTGTCTATTTCGGCGACGATCAAGCGGATTTCGATGCATTCTCCGTGGTGCATGGCCGAGGACTTGCCATTCGAATCGGCGTGCGGCGTGGGGTGGAAGTGCGGGATGAAACGGCGTTTCTCATGGACTGGTGCGGTGATTCTGTGGTGCGCCCGACAGGACTTGCACCTGTATCCCTCAGATCAGTAGTCCTCTTCCAGGCATGACGTCTGATGATGATCAAGAGTGAAAGATTGCTACGCGGCTCGTCTATTATCAACGAATTACATTATTGTCATGGAAGGTAGTAACGATTAAGGCAGACTGGTAGCCGTCTCTAAAACCGAGACTGAACCGTGACCAAAAAGAGAGGAGCCATGACAAACTATCGTTCGGCTCTTCTCTGATTCAATCACCCCTCCAATACGGATTGTTCCTTGTTACAGGGGTCTGAGATTCACACCGTGAGAAACCGAGTCGCCGGTCCGACCTGTCCAGAAATTAGGTAGGGCCGTCGCCTGCCTGATTTTCTTATCCATTGCGGGATGAGCAATGTTCTGTCTTGACCAAGCGGGAGATGACCGTCATGATTCGCTCGGCTACAGGCGGCTGAGGCGTATCAAAGTCCACCCCAAACTCAGACCCCTTGGCCCATTTCACGATAGCGCGATCGATCAGCAACGGCTCCAGGTCTCCCGGCACAAAGAGTTTCAGTGCGAGCGCCATCCCGACGGAGACCGGTGTATACCCGGCAATATAGCTCCCGCTCAGCGAAAGGTCTTCGATCATTCCTTCCCCGGCAATCCCGCTCCCCATGTACTGCATCGGCACCAATCTCTTGAACCGATAATTCTTCCGCATGACAAATCTAGCCATTCTGTCTCCTTTCTCCATCGATCACGCTTGCTTGCTGAGTACTTCTTGGATTGTCGCGATCGATGTGTCTTTCTTCCCTGGATTCTGGAGAAATGCGACTGCTCCGTCACTCTTGCTGAGTGAGAGAAAGGGCGCAAGTTGTATTCCCCGTGTGAAAGAACTTGAGATGATCGGAGACCGCGGAAGAGAAGCTCAACATAACAAGGGGTTGGGGGAATTTCCCAGATAAGCTTGAAGGGGAGGCGGCCGCCCTCCAATTAATCTTACCCGTTTCGCACTGTGCCCCTTGAGCGGAAACGCTCGAATAACAGGCTAGGCTGAATGAGTTTAGACCGAGGTCGGGAGTGGGGCGGTTGGGTGTTCGCTGGCCCTGTGCGGTTACAGGAGAGGGGTTATTGCTTCGCCTTCATCACGAGGGCGCGGAGCCGTTCCCGCTGCGCCGGGCGAGCGCTGGTAAATTCCATCCCGAATTCCTGACCATTCACCCACCGGACAACGGCCTGATCCACAGTAAAGGCCATTTGTGGTCAGAAAGGAATAGAGAAAGCTTCAAGAGTCTTCCGGGCTGCAGTTCAATCGAGGATGACGCACGGCATCCAGTGGTCGAAACACCGAGCACGGACCCTTAGAGGTGGCCCCGTTTGTTTGGACAGCATGTTCCAGTTCTTAAGTGGCGCCTTACGGTGGTCTGTCTACGCGGCGGTGCGCCGTGTAGGCAGGTTGTCAAAGTACACTCCATCCGGCGTGTGACCGTCAAGCGCTCGGTGCGGCCTGGTCTGGTTGTCGAACGTCAGGTAGCGTTCCAATCCCTGTTGGGCTGCGCTGACGGTCTCATAGGCCTGTAGATAGACCTCCTCGTATTTGATGCTTTTCCAGAGTCGTTCCACGAACACGTTGTCACGCCAGCAACCGATCCCGTCCCTGCTG
>JAGXAR010000197.1 GCA_018971525.1 Nitrospirota bacterium | reverse complement strand
ATTTATTGATACCCGCTATTCGTGTCCCGCTGCGCGCGAGACAGGCTGACTCCAAACACGGCAACATCAAGAAATAATGTCTGCCTACTACGCTATTTCCGCGTCCGCCACTCCCACGGCGGCACAGGCTGCGAAATAACCCACAATTCATTTCGCACCTCCCTTGCTTCCGTTTTTCTCCCTTCCAGCGCCATATTCTCGGGCGCTTACTTCCGATACCACCACCAGCCGTCTTTGACCAGCGTGTAGTTGAGGTTGGTGCCATCGGGTAGGCCACTAGCATGGTGATGATCTGTTTGATGGTACGTTTTATGCGCGGAACACGGCCCTCCTTTCGGTCAGACTCTCACAGAGGATCAGGACTCGTTTAAGGGGCTAGGTCAATGTGCCAACAACAACTCTTGTTTAAAGGCTCGAGATGATGTAGTGGTATACATAGATTGCATGGCTAGCATCATGCCTTCCGAATCCAGTGTTCTCTATGTCGCCGGTTAACGAGGTGCCACCATGAGAATATTTTGGAGTCGATGCAAACTCGACAATCCACATACACAATATAACAACTACGTATCCAGCCCCTCACAAACAGATCCACCGACTGCCATCTCCTAAGTTCTCCCAAATTCACTCGATTTGCGCCCGGCTTCGTAGGCTTTTCGCCTAGGAAGCGATCTCGACAGCCGCGGAGAGGCCAAAATCTAGGCGCTCTTCAATTTGAGGCGCGTCAGATTTGAATTGGATTCACGATTTTTATTTGCAGACTCGGGCTGGCGGATCGGAATTCACACGACGACTTACGCATCAACATCGTCTTGGAAGAGGTCGGTTTTCGGCAGGCAACGGTGCAGGACTACGCGTCTGAGAGTCGGTTCTCCATCCTCAAGGAGGCTCCTCCGATGGACGCACGAGAATTTTCAGCCGCGCACGTGAACGGAGAATCCTCGATGAACGGCAACGCAGTGGAACAGCGACCAATGCCAGACCAGGACACCCTTCAACTGAAGGAACGGCCACCTGTGCTCGTACAGGACCACGGCGGCCGTTCCTCTGGCGCACCATCCACTAAGCTGTCTCGACTGCTGCCGGTTGAAGGATTGCGGGCCTACCTGGCCTTATGGGTGCTGGTCAGCCATGCCATGTTTGTATCGGGCTATCAGCCTGAGGCGCTAATAGGCCTGCCTAAGTTGATTCGAAGCGGAGACCTCGCGGTTGATCTGTTCATCATCATCAGTGGCTTCGTGATTATGCTCGCGTTGGATAAACAGCGCGAGAAGTACCTACAGTTTATCGTGCGCCGCTTTTTCCGCCTCTTCCCGGTGTTCATCGCCTTATTTGTGGTCGCGATCCCGCTGTCCCAAGTGACACTCTGGAACCTGACCCACGCCAGTCAGTATGTGCCTCCATATTTTATCGAGCATGGCCCCGAGGTAGTGGGGTCCTGGTGGGAGAACATCCAGTGGCACATTCCGCTTCACCTGCTGATGCTACATGGCGTGGTTCCGGAAGTTTGGCTCAAGGATGCGCCCGGGGCGTTCTTGCAGCCTGCCTGGAGCGTCTCTCTGGAATGGCAGTTTTACCTGATGGCGCCGCTGGCCTATGCCTGGGCCGTCAGCGCCAAGCCGTATCGCCGCCTCGGCCTGTGCGCGCTGTGCCTCGTGCTGGTGGTTCCAGCCGTGCGGCATGTGTTTCCATACGTAGAGTGGGGCGCGGCCCTCCCGTTTCATGTGGAGTTCTTTTTCCTGGGTGCGGCCAGCTACTTTATCTACCAACGCCAGGCGGCCCACCAGATGTCTGACACCGCCTTTCCCGTTGCCTGCTGCCTTGCCGTAAGTCTGTTGATGTTGAGTGACCGCGCATGGTCGTTGCTGCCCGTCGGACTGTGGATGGCATTCCTGGGGCTGATTCTCGAGCATCCCTCTTCGTTCTCCTCCCGGCTGGTGTCGCCGCTGTTGACGAATCCCTTCGTGCTCTATCTGGGACGCATCTCCTACAGTCTGTACCTGAGTCACATCTTAGTGATCATTGTGATCCAAGATGTGCTGTTGACGTGGGTGCCGCACCTGAGTCGGATGGTCCATTTTGGGGTCCTGCTGGGCTGTGCCACGGCGGCGACCATCGCCGTGTCGACAGTACTGTATCGCAGCATCGAAGCTCCGGGAATGCAGGCGGGTCGTTCCCTGGCTCGCTGGCTCGCCGCCCGACGGGCCATCGGCCTGCACAAGCCGTCTTTGACCAGCGTGTAGTTGAGGTTGGTGCCGTCAGCCAAGATCACATCCGCAAACGTACGTCCGTACTTGTCGTGGCCGTGTGTCTGAAGAGTGACTGCCTTCCCGAAGGCGAGTGCAGACGCGGCTTGTTTGGCCCGCTTGACGTCGGCCTGGCCTTTTTCAGGGCAGTCGATGCCGTTCAAGCGGATGCGTTCGGGGTCGTGATTGTGCAGGAGTTCGAGAGTGTCGCAGTAGATCACACCGACGACTTGGCAGGAGAAGTCTGCATGGGCGTATGGGACAAGGATTACGGAGAGAAGAAGGCCGAGAAGCGGGAGAGGAATATGGAGTATTATGGAATTGCTCTCCCCACGAATTATCGGGAGAACCTCACCTTCAACGGTGCGGAGTTGACTGCGCGATTACTCTTTACCGCACGCAACTTTCCACAGACTTTTGGCAACACTGTCCGGTTCAACTGCGATCCCCTGATCTTTGGAGTCTGTGTAGCTATA
>JAGXAR010000196.1 GCA_018971525.1 Nitrospirota bacterium | reverse complement strand
GGGTGCCCGGGCCGACAGTCCTCGAAGAATCGGTCCCTTGAACTTGCCGATGTCCGCCCATTTGCCCGTCACTAACGCCCGTCCTGGATCGGTGGTCGAGATTTCCTTGGTCGGATCAGCTTTTTGGCGCAGCGTGATGACAGGCAAATAGCTCACGTCCAGCGGACTCGCGACGTCGGAGACGCCGATGTTCAGCGGCGCGGAGACGGAATGGTTGCCGACATTGGGCGTATCGTGGCACGTGCCGCAAGTTCCCTTCATGAGCGCCAGGCCGGTCGCGTCGTTGAGTCCACCGACTCCGGTGATGTTGATTGGGTGCGAATTGAAGAGCGTCTGCCCGCGCAGAATACTGGCGCGGCGGGTGGCGCGGTCGTCCTCGGAATTTGCCTGGACCCAGGAGGGAGTGAACAGTGTGAAGACCACCGGGTTGAACGGCGTTTTGTAGGGGTTCTCGCCGAGCGGATCGTTAATGCCGACGAAAAAGGGTTGCGTGACGAGTGGCAACGGTCCGCCGGTCGCGCCGGGGGCATCGAGCGACCCGGTGCTAAAGTCGATGGCCTGCGCGGTCGAAAGCCCCATCTCGAACGCCACGATTTGCCGTTGCTGTTCCGGCGTGGGTGGTGTGGTGGCTTGTTCATGTCCGAGGGTGGCATCGACGGATTGATGTGCCAGATCGAACGACAAATCACCGGGGTTCGTGGCGAACGTAATCGGTGTCGTACCGGTCTGCGAAGATGATTCACGCCCATCCCACATCACTGTGCTGAGAAACCGGAGGTTGGCTGAAGGAAGCGGGCGCCGGTACATGGACAACGTGGAGGTCTCAGCACAGCCGTAGGGGTTGTTCACGCTGACCACGTCGAACTCGGCTCCCTCGGGAACCGGCAGTGCGATGCGAATTAAGCCGCGGCTGATCAGCAGGCTGTAGGCCTGTCGGCGGCCCTCCACCGTTGATGTGTCGATGCTGTGATCGCAATTGGAGCCGTCATTGGTGCGGAAGATCGGGTCCAGGCCTTTCGTCTCTTCAAACCGCTCCGCGACGTGCGTGGCTGAGACGGACCAGGCGTCACTGGGTTGATGGCAACTGGCGCAACTCCGGCCGTTGGTGCCGAGACTCTGGAAGAACGGGCCGGTGAGGTCCACCCTCCCGGTCGCGCTGAAGGTCTTCAGGATTCCACTGAGGTTGGGAAACGGAAACAGATTCGGGAGAAAAGCGGGAGCGCCGGTCTCGGCCGCCACGACTGTTACGGTCCCCAGCAAGAGTGCACTCAGCACCCACACGCGACATTTCAGCATCGACGGCCTCCCTGTAAGTGGCGGGATTAAGTTGGGAGATAGTAAAGGAAGTCGCTTCCAACTGTAAATCGGTAAGAAATACGTAACACCAAAGAATAGCCCGGAGTGTTGCGCATCATCGCTGGTGAGGTGGGTGTGAACCAGGAATCCCACAAGAGGAGAGGGATTGGCAGGGCGCATTCTCCCTTTTCCGGTTGACTTGGTCCATGCCTTCGGCGAGATTCAAAAGGCGAAGCCTTGATTGAGAAAGCGCTGTGTGAAGGGAGGGCAGTCGAGTGTAGCTAGGGCCTCTGGTTTGCTTCGTCCTCTAAACAGGGCAAACTAAGTGAATCAAATAAATCAGATGAACCGGATCCCGCCACAGGCCTCGAAATGCTGAATGGAAAGTCCGGCCTCTCAATCTTTCTCCGCATACTCTGATGAGTCATTGCCACAGGTCCATCGGAGTGGAAATGGATGGAGGTCCTGGCGGTCGCTGCTTCTCCTGGCTAAGAATTGTCCTCTTCTGCTCCATGGAGAGACCTCCACCCCGTTCCTTTACCCATCGAAGCTATCCCATCGCTGCCCAGATTTTCTGTGCGTTCTCACCTGTAAACGTCATGTCATCTTGCGTATTGGTGCCGCGCTCGAAGTAGAGATGCAGCAATCCACCCCCAAAGTGAGCTTCACGGACTAAGTCGAGATTAATCGCAACGTCACCGGCACGTTCCTCATCCTTTACTTTAATGAATCGCATCACTCTTTCCCCCTTGTGTAGATGTTACGACTGTCTTTTCACATGAGACCAATGAGTCCCCATTCCGCGAAAAGATCCGCATAAATTATGCGGCCGGGAAGAATGAGTCAAGGCGGGAAAGGGCCATTGCTCTTTTCCAAATCGACCTGGTCCATGGCTCCGTCATGCATCGAATGGCGACTGCTGTCTTGTAGGAGCCTTGTGTGAGGTGAGGGGGACAAAAGAGCGTATCTCGCAGGCTAGGAAAAGCACTGCTCGCGAACGACGAGATACGACAGACGAACGACGAACAGGCCCGCCACGCGCCAGGAAATAATTCCTGGCACGTTCTCTTTCTTTTGGCAACCTGAGCCGGGGTCATCATGTCGGCCGGAGCATCGGTTGACCGTGGTTGCGGGTGGGCGTAACATGAATGAACCCTCACCGTTCCGATCACATCCGCGATGGAGGACACTCTCGTGGAGAATCATGTCGAAGATCAGCCGGTCCTCAATCATATTCAGCACCTCGTCGCAGAGGAACACCGATTGTACGGGGAAGGGGCACTTCCCCAAGCCGGTCGCAAACGGCTCGCGCAGGTCCAGGTCGAACTGGATCAGTGCTGGGACCTTTTGCGCCAGCGACGTGCCCTTCGCGACGTCGGGCTTGATCCGGACGAAGCGGAAGTTCGTCCGCCGCAGGTCGTCGAGAATTATGAGCAGTAGGGATTCCTCGTCAGCGAG
>JAGXAR010000195.1 GCA_018971525.1 Nitrospirota bacterium | reverse complement strand
CGAAGGAGAGAAAATTATATTTCAGGACGAACGACCCTCCTGCAGCCTCAGCCGCGAACGGTTGGACGAATCGGGCGAAGACCGGTTCTACTAACAACTCTACATTGCCTTTCCACCAGCTGTTTCCCAGCGGATCGGTGAGCACCATCCCGACGCGCGGCATCACGAAGACCGCGCTCCTGTTCGCCGACTGAGCGTGACCGATCGCCGTGGTGCCTTGTGCGTATCCCACAGCCCCACCGAGTTCCACAGTCCCCCGGGTCATGAGATCGCTGGCCTCGAAAGAAGACTGTGCTGACGCGACACTGCCACTGGCCCAGAGCATCACAATGATGAGTACCGATGCTGAGAAGAACGCGCCGATGTGATACCGACGTTGATCTATCAGCCTTTTCGGAGTCCCCTGTCCTGCCGCAGTGTGACTCCGGCATCCCCGCCTGTTCCCCGTTTGCATGATCCCGCATTGCATCCTTTCTATCCATCACTGGATGATTGCATGGTACGGCAGGCTTGAAGGCGCGTCTGTGACATGCCTTACAAGCGACGGAGAATATGTTTCGGGGAAACAGAGAAAGTGGGCTTTTGGGTTGTCGGAAGATCGGAGGAAGTGACGGATGATCTTGAGCTTCTCCTACCCTTGCCGGTCAGCGATCCCGCGCGCCGACCTGTGTGTTGCCAGGACACAAGGAGCGGCATACCCCATGGCATGTAGTAGGGTCGGAAACATGCGGGAGACGGCGATGGCCAGAGAGAGCTCGATGATGCCGATGTCACCATATCGACGAAAAATGGCCTCGCGCCAGGTATCCTCCTCGCCGCTTCCCGTCGCCACGGCTTCGGCAAAGAAATAGACCTCCGCCAGCTCGGGCGGCAACGAACAGGGAGATTCATCGAGCACTGCATGAAGTAGGGGAACTCTGACTCCAGCCTGTTTCGCGAGCTGTATCTCCATTTGAAGACAGGTCCCGCAGTCTTCATGCCGAGCCGTGGCGATGCGCGCCACGTGATACGTTTCAGGCGGGAGGGCGCGCCGAAACCGCGCCAGCGGCATAATCTTGATGAACTTGAGAAAGTGGGGAAGTGATACCCGCAGCATGCAGTCGAGATAGCCAGCGGATCGCTGAGATCATGGGGATCTCCCTCCGGATTTTTGAATACCTGAGTGCCGGGGTGAAAGGCATACCAAGCGAACCAGAAACCCATGACTGAGGGGATCGGCTTACCCTCGGCATCAAAGACTGAGGCACTGCGGGATTGCTGGTTGAACCGTATCGTGATGGACCGGCCACCGACCTGATCGCTGATAGGAGGGCGGGCATTCTTCAACTCTGAAAAGGGATAGGCTTTGGTGACCCCGTTGATCTCCACGCCGACGACCCACTCCTTGGGATGGTAGCGTGGATCGAAGTGCGTGGTGTCGAACATCAGGTCTCGCCTGTCGGCATAGCCCAGGTACGGATCATGGTCGTAGTTCCGGAATGATCCGGTCTTTGTAGACAGAACGAGCGTGGCGGGATAGGCGGCGCGCCATTCTCCCCAGGTCGTATGTTCGAGGTAGATGGGCGTGAGCTTCTCCCCGGTCAAAGGACCCGCCACGGCGTGCATGCCGACTTGCGACCAGAGGCTTTCGGTCTGGTGGTCGTACATCAAGAGGTCGCTTTGATACAGCAATCCGGACACACCGAATGTGTGTCGTCGCCCTTGGATAGTGGCATCGAACGCGATGCCGGTTCCGCACAGAGGACAGTAGGTGACAACCACCGCGTGGCCATCGATTGCATCGTTGACGATCTCGTGCCAGTTGAGAATCTTGATCGGATACGCCTTCGCCTCCGCTCCCCGACTAAGTCCCAACACACGATCGGCCTCGAGGAGGAATGACGCTTCAGGCAGCGAGACAAACTGTGGAGTGAGGAGCGCTGGAATCCCGTCCTTGCCGGGGCCTCCGTCGACGATCTGATCGACCGGCACGCTGTGGCGGGTGAGGTCGAAGGTTGTCCTCGGAGTTTTGCCGAGTCCTAGCCAGGCCGCAAGAATCAGGATCGCGCCGATTGCAAGGAACACAGTCCAGCGCCACCGCCGAGACGTGATGTGCTCACAGCACGTATTGCAGGGGACCGTAGCAGGAAAGAGATCTGGCTGATGAGCGGTCATCAGATGAACCAGTAGATGCCCACAGCACATGATAGCAGGGCGATCATGATGATCATGCCCCCAATCCCAGAGGCCGCGCCCTGGTTTTCTTCTCTTGAGAGCGCGATCTGGCTGGCTCGCGTCGCTTCATAACTCTGATATTCTTCACGCAAACATGATTCACATATCTCACGGCGTCCGGAACAAAGGCCGGCATGATTCCGGACAGATGTCGATCAAAGGCCTTGAAGAAACGAATGGTCGACAAGATCTTGTCGTACGTCGCCTGGTCGAGCACGTCCAGACGGAACGCATGGGGCAATGCCGCGATGAAATAGGTTCCGGCCTCGTTCGTCGTGATAGCTAAGGCGATGATACGCTTGGTGCTCCGATCCAGACGTTCAAGGTTCACCTCTTCCTTGAACAGCTCCCAGGCCGTTTCCGGATACGCCGGCCGATTGCGCATGCCCTCAAACAATTCAGGCACGAACGAGATGCCGAATGTCCTCGTGATGTCCTGAAGTACGGCCTGAACAGTGACATAGCGGGTGAGGTCGGCATTGGTCAGCGATGCTCTGGTGGTGATGGAGAATCTCATCTGCGCGCTGGCTTGGCTTATTCATAACCCATCGCCGGAGGAAATCGTTTGACCTAGACCTCCCAACTCATCCCGGAGTAGAGAGAGTTCGCTTGGAGATGACCCGGCAC
>JAGXAR010000088.1 GCA_018971525.1 Nitrospirota bacterium | reverse complement strand
TCCGCCCCGACATGCAGCGACACGCCGATTACCCCGTTCGGCAGGTTGGCATCGTCTCCGTGCGGTCGCTGGGTCTGACTCCCTGGCTTATCCTGCCCCTCCGCAGCCCTGGCCTCGCTCGCATTCCCTGAGATCTGGACCAGCACGACGGTCAGAAGACTCAGCAGTATGTAGCCGGTGACGCTGATTTTCTTGGTCATCATGTGAATGCCTCCTTGTGAACTACAGTTGATGTGCGAGTCCGAGTAGACAGAGTCCGGCGAGCAGCACGAGTGAGTTCAGATAGACCGATCGCTGATGGAGCCGGTTCCATGCAGCCTGAAGATTCGGATCGACGGCGCCACATTGTTCCTGCTTCTTAAACCGATCCCTCATTTCATTGCTCTGAGGCGTCAGCGGCGATCGACAGTAAGATTCGGCTGCCAAAATGATGAGCCAGACCCCGCCGCCAACCAGCAGAGAGGGACTCGTGCCGCGGATCATGGCCAGAGCACTCAATGACACCAACCCCATGATGGCAGTTCCCATCCCCAAGGCATAGTAGGCAGGAAACAGCCGGCGGACGACTATACTGAATTGCTCCCGTTCCAGACTCTTCGCAAGAATCGGTGCCACCACAAAAGACAAGAGGACGACCTTCCCCACGAGGATAGCGATGGCGAGCGCGTGCAGATACTCGATCAGCGAGGCCATGTCACACCCTCTTTCATCCCTTCGTCAGGATCGCCCGCAAGGCCGGTTCCAGTGTCGGGTAGTGAAATACATATCCCCCGGAGAGCGCTTTCGCCGGACGGACCCGTTGGCCCGTGGTCATCAGAGTGCCCAATTCACCTAACGCCACGCGCAACGCGAAACCCGGCACGGGAAGCCAGGACGGCCGGTGGAGGACCCCTCCGAGCACCTCGCAGAACCGGTGCATCGTCACAGCCTCGGGAGCCACAGCATTGACAGGACCAGAAACGCTTGGCGTCGCGAGCAGCCACTGCATCAAGCCGATGTGATCACGCCGATGGATCCACGACACCCACTGAGTCCCCGGCATGATCGGGCCTCCTGCAAAGAGCCGGAACGGCAACAGCATCTTCGGCAAGGCCCCGCCGTCTTGCTCCAACACCATCCCGGTCCGCACAATGACGACACGCATCCCGAACTGCGCAGTCCGAAGCGCCTCCGCTTCCCATTGGAGACACAGGTCGGCGAGAAACCCTTGACCCCGCGCCGCTCCCTCATCCAGCACACGATCGTCGCTGGCCCCGTAGTAGCCGATGCCGGAGGCGCTAATCAGCGTGCGCGGTTTGGAGGAACGGCGGGACAGGGCTTCTACCAGCAGACGGGTGGTGAGGACTCGGCTTTCGATGAGCAGTCGCTTACGGGCATCGGTCCAGCGGGCATCAGCAATCGGCGCGCCGGCGAGACTGATGACGGCATCGGCCCCTTCGAGAGAATGCTCCCAGGCTCCCGCCTCTTTGCCATTCCACTCGACGACCATGACAGTTGAGCCACACGACCGTTGCGCCTCTTCCTTCCTTCTCGTGAGGATGGTGACCCGGTGCCCCTCCTGAGTTAACGAGGCACATAAGGGCCGCCCGATGAACCCCGTTCCGCCGGTCACAACAATGTGCATGGTCTCATCTCCTTGCCAGAACCAGCGTAAAGGACCGGCAATTGGTCAATCGCCTGGCAGCGTATCATTCCCATGGCCGTTCTGATCTTGGCCATCTGCCTCACCCTGATCAACACATTGCGCATATTTTCTCTGCTTCACGCCGTGCAACAGATCCGGCGTCGGGTTCAACCGGTTCCGAAGAATGACCGGGTCTACGACCTCGCCACAACTGGTGCAACGCAAACCCGTGATGCCGATTTGAACGGTATCGTCCTGGAGGTCCAGGTAATACTCCGTGACCATCAACCCCCCACAACGCATGCAGAGGCCTCAACCGACTTGCGGGGCGGAGGGTGGAGGATTGCCTGGTCTCCCATTCGATTCCACTGGAACTCTCGCTGGCGACCACAATGGTCAAGAGAATGCTCCCTACCTGACCCGAGGCCTACTCAATCCATCCTGCTGCCGAACCGCGACAGCCGTTCTCCATTGCGCGGCACTTGCCCAACAGCGTAGCGCCACCATTGTCATTGCACACAAGATCATCTGGTCCATGCGGTCCTCCTCATCCCTTCCCACAGTCGCGTTCATTCATTCTTGTCACCCGCCTCTCTTGTTCACCAAGGGGACAGGTCCCTCCCGATGGAGGAGCCTATCTACCTCAGCGGGAGACGCCGTGCGGAGTCGCGGCGCCACCCAAACGGGAAGAAGTAACCGGCCTCCATCTCTCTGCTGTTATCATCTGGTCTCATCACATCGCCGCATCGACAGTCTATTTCTGTTGGGTCTGGCCCTCGAGACCCCTTGCACAGCGAAAGCCTGTACCATGGGTCTGTAGAGCGAATCCGCCGCGCCCGCGAGCCGTCGTCGTAATGTCCGAAATCGGGCTATGCCAAGATCCGCCGCGAATCGATCGGACCACGCCTTTTTTGTCAGGACCCTGAGGATTTCGATCCGGCGCATGTTTGTAGTACTCAGGATCATACCAATCCTGCACCCACTCTCGAGCATTACCGGACATGTCCTTCACCCCGTACGGTGAGTCGCCGTCCGTCATGGACCCGACCGGATGCAACGTTTTCTCATCCTCCCACTCTCGGTCGAAGTTGGCCCGCTTCGTTGTCGCCGGCTCATTGCCCCAGGGAAACAGACGACCATCGATCCCTCGAGCGGCCTTCTCCCATTCCGCCTCCGTCGGGAGCCGCTTCTTGGCCCAACTACAATAGGCTTTGGCGTCGTACCAGGTGGCCTGCACGACCGGAAGCTGTTCGATTCCCTTCACGGACGAGAGGGGACCCGTGCCATAAGGATTCGGAGGGCTTCGATGGCCCGTGGTCGCAACGAAGGCCAGATACCGTTCATTGGTCACTTCGACTTGATCGATCGCAAACTCGTCGAGGTACACAGATCGCTGCGGCCACTCATCTGCCCGGCCTTTGCCTTCCGGATTCCCCATCAGAAATTCTCCAGCCGGAATCGTCATCATGGGGACTGGGTCAAGCTCCGTGGGAGCCGGCGGCGCTGCCATGACAGGGGCGATTGCAACAGCACTGGCTAGGACCGTCGTTGAAATAATAATTCTCCAGCGAGTTCCTATTCTTCTCAGACCTTGTGTCATTTCTTCTGCTCCTTGCTCCCCTCGATGGCCTTGGTGGTATGGACTTTCACTTGGCTCACAAGATGGTCCACCTGACGCTTGTCCCCCCGCTCAGCTGCCTCTTGCGCCTGGCTGACGAGAGTTCTGGCTTCGTGCAGGTGCTGTTCGATGTCCGCCTGCAGGGCAGGAGATGCGACCGTTCCGCCCAATGCCGCGCGATGGTAGACCTCCCACGCGTGGTCCACATCGTGTTCGGCCTCATGCACCGTCTTCGCATTCTCCGGGTGCGGATGCCGGGCCGGATCGATGGGACCAGCCTGGAGGGGTGAAGCCCCGAGTAGCGCGATGAGAACAATCCCTGTCAGGAAAATCTTGTCGTGTATCATAAGTCCGCCTCCGTCACGATCACACCATTGAGAAAAACCGTTTCAACATTCCCTCACGGCCGCTTCATCGACTGTTCAATAAGAGAGCGGAGTTCCAACAGTTCGATGTTCTTGGGATCGATGGCCAACCCATGGCTCACCGACTGCTGCGCGTCCGCAAACCGTTCTCGTCCCATGTCCACCAAGGCAGCGATGTGGCTGTCCCTGATCTGCTGTTCGATTTCTGGCGGGGCAGTCTTGGCACAACGGAAGCCCAAGCCCACGCCATAGCTGTTATTGAGCGGGTGATTCCAGAACCGGTGCGTCGCCCAGACCGTGCCTTCCGGCGCGATCCACGATCCGCCACGAATGACCCGCTTTTCACCAACCGTCAGCCGATCCACATAGGTGCCGGTGCCACCCATCCATATGGGTTTTTCCGGACCGGTCGGATTCACCATGGTTTCAAGCTTTCCATAGTAACGCGGGTCATACCAGTCGGAGACCCACTCGAAGACATTGCCGGCCATGTTGGAGACCCCGTAATAGCTGGCTCCCTCTGGATAGGAATCGACGGGCATGGTCGCATCGTGATTCTTGCCATAGTTGGCTTTTGCCGGATCGAAGTCATTGCCCCAGGGATAGAGGTAAGCCTTGGGACCACGAGCCGCCTTCTCCCATTCCGCCTCCGTTGGAAGCCGCTTGCCGCGATATTCACAGAATCCTTTTGCATCGTCCCAATTCACCCCGACAACAGGCTGCTCGGGCTTATTCAAGCGAGGATCGTCCCAGTAGGCAGGGGCCGGATGACCTTTTGCCTTGACGAACTCGCCATAGCCCTTATTCGAAACTTCGTATGTATCAATGAAGTATGAATCCAAGAACACCATATGCGCCGGACCTTCGTCGTTCAACGCCTCGGCAGACCAGGGCCCCTTCATTCTCCTGTCATAGGCCGTGGGCTTTTTGCCTGAGTCCGCAGGCGCTTCCTTATCAATCCCCATCACAGCTGGCCCATGCCCGACATACCGCATCTCTTTGGGGATCAAGGATTCTTCGGCATGGCTTGTTCGGGTCAGCATCGTCATGCCCGTCACCAAGACCGCCACTATCATGGGTCTAAACCTATTCATTTCACACCTCCCATCACAACGTCGGCCCTCGGGGGGGGCGGCGATGCCGCCCCCACCAGTCCTTCAACTATTTCTTCTTCATGCTCTTCTTGATCAGATCGCGGGTGGCCAGGTACTCCTTGTTGCCCGGCTCCGAAGCCAACGCCTTCTCGATGGAGGCCATCGCATCGGCGTTCTTCTCGGCACCCATCGCGACTAATGCCTGAATGAACGCATCGCGGCCTGCTTGCAGGGCTTCGTCGGACACCGTCTGCGCCGACTTCGCGCAACGGAACCCGAGGCCGACCCCATAGGAGTTGTTGTCCGGTTGATTCCAGAACCGATGGCTCGTATGGAGGGACGTTTCCGGGGCGAGCCAGGAACCGCCGCGCAGCACCCTGACCGGGCCTTGATTGGCGAAGTTGTAGCCCTTCTCGGCACCACGTGGATTCAGGGCCACACTCTCCTTATAGAATTTCGGGTCATACCAATCCTCGACCCATTCAAAGACGTTCCCTGCCATGTTGTAGAGCCCAAACCCGCTCACCCCTTCTGGATAGGAATCCACCGGCGTGGTATGGCCGACATTCTGCCCGTAGTTGGCTTTCTTGGGATCTAATTTGTGGCCCCACGGATAATGGTTATCGCCTTCCGGACCTTTGGCCGCTCGCTCCCATTCCGCTTCCGTCGGAAGCCGCTTGCTTTCCCACTTGCAAAACGCGTTCGCGTCGGTCCAACTCACACCAACCACCGGTTGGTTGGGCTTATTGAGTCGAGGATCGTCCCAATAGGCCGGGGCCGGGTGACCAGTGGCTTTCATAAACTCTTTGTACCTGGTATTTGACGCTTCAAACTTGTCGATCAGATAGGCATCGAGCACGACCTGGTGCTTTGCTTCATCTGAATGTTCGTTGCTCCCCATGGTGAACTCGCCTTTTGGAATGAGCACCATATCGTTCTCGCTGCTTGACGTGTCCGCCGCACTTACGACAGAGATGGCTCCTGCCATCAACGCCACCCCCAATCCGACCTGAAACACTGTTTGACTCCGCATGGGAAACCTCCTTGGTTTGGGAACACCAGGACGACCCTGGTTGGTTGAGAACACTCCTATCGGCCTTCCGCCGCACAGTTGTTTGACAACATCTTTTCTGCAAACCGAACCGCCGGCGAATCTTGGCGGAGCCGCCGATTGCGCAGAATGACGGGATCGACCACCTCACCACATTGCACACAACGTCGCGTGGCAAACTCTAATTCGCCGGTGCTGTTCAGCAAATCAGTGCAGAGGTCGTTCACCATGAGTCCTCCGCACCTGGTGCATGTCGTTTCATGTTGGACTGCAGAAGAGACTCTGTGACCCTGGAGCTCTTCAACTCTCGCCCTTTCCGTCGACGCTCTTGCCATAATCACCTCCATAGGTTTTGTGTTCAATGTTTGTAGCATGTATGTCTAATGTATAAAGCATATCGTCCAATGTGTCAAGTGTTTTAGTAATAAATATTTGACAAACACTGGACATCATAATACAATCGAATCGTAAACATGAATACTCATAGAATTCATAGAGTTGCAAAACTGACCGGTCTCTCGAAGGATGTTATTCGCGTCTGGGAGAGGCGATATGGGCTTGTCAAACCTTCACGGAGTTCCAATCGCTATCGCGAATATAGCGACGAAGAGGTGGCACTCCTCCGCTTTGTCAAGGACCAGATGGAGCAAGGCGCAACGATCGGTTCACTCGCAGCGGAGGGACACGATTCGCTTGTCGCACGTATGCGCATCGCGACTCCGGTTTCTGCAGAGGGCCAGAAACCTCATGACCGCCTGTTAGATGATTTGATTAGATCGCTCGACCCGCTCGACAAGGCAGGATTCGAGCGCAGGCTCAACGGCGCGGTAGCTGTCATTCCGTTTGAAGAAGCCGTTCAGCGGATTCTGCTTCCACTGCAACGACGGATCGGCGAGCTGTGGCATGAAGGTCGATTGAGTGTTGCTGTCGAACACTATGTGACGAAGATCACCCAACAGAAGTTGTTCTCGGTCATGAATCAACTTCCGGTAAATGAATTAGGCCCCCGAGTCCTGATCGCCTGCCCGGAAGGCGAAACACATGAGATCGGCGCCCAAGCCGTGGCCTACATCGCAGCGACCAAAGGTTGCCAGGTGTATTACCTCGGCCCTAGCCTTCCCTATTCAGACCTCGTGACCTTCTGCGAGAAGATCAAGCCCGATCTCGTATTGCTCTCTCTCACTGAGGTAAAGCCGGAGGCCGCTGCGCTCCAACAACTCAAGGAACTTGAGCAACTCGCCACCCGCTGGTCTGTCGCCGTGGGCGGCCAGGGTGCCCGCGCCATGGGAGATCGCCTTCGCAATACCAAGATCGAACTTCTCGATGATATCACCGCACTCCACAGCCGCCTGATGATTCTTCTTTCAACCCACATGCTCCCCGCTCGTTCCTAACAAAGAACTCCCGCAACCGCCTGACACGTATGGTTGATCCAGTGAAGGGCGCAGAAGGTGAATAGTGGTGAAAAGTGAAGAACACCTTCCTGGCCGAGTGGTTATTGAAGGCTAGAAACCTGGAAGTGGGAAGTTTGGTGCCGAAGGCAGGATTTGAGCCCGCACACCCTTGTGGGCATGAGACCGAACGCTAGTCACAAGTCTTTCTGCCTTTCAGGTCCACCCTCAAGGACGGATCATGACGGTCGAGGTCGGATACCATCTGTCCTGACGCTTCCCTTCGATCGCGAGATCCACGAAGGGTACGCGGCCCCCTTGATCCAGGATCGCAATGTCCAGAACATAGGATCCATCCGGCACATCCTCCGGTAGGGTGACCACGTCTTCCACTTCATGCGGTGCGCCCGGGAGCCATCGCCTTAGCTGTGCGGTGCTGGCCCACTGCACGACTACATGCTCCTCGGCAGATCTCAAGCGATACGCTAACGGCCAATCATGGTAGATCGGAGCCACACCGACGTTTTCCCATCGCGAGCGCAGGGACAGTTTCCGGCCAGGCTTTGCTTCAGGGGCGTGAGTTATTTGGCGGAGGACGAATCGATATCCCATCTTCGTTAGAAATTCATCGATGCGCGGTCGCCATTCGGTCGGGATGGGTGATGACTTCGCATTCAAGACCGACACATGCCACTCCAGCCCTTTTTTTAGAATCAGGTCAATGTCGAAGCCCTTGTCATACCAGTCCTGCATCACGCCGCACACTTCGAATTGCACGGGAGCATTCTTCCAAGCACTTTCGACCATCGGATCCTGAAGCACCGGCGCATAGGCATGCTCCATATGGTTCCACGTGGGACTGAAGAACCCGTAATCTCCGAAACAGTCTCCACGCCAGCCTGCGCCTCGAGCCACTGCATATTTGAGCTGTCCCCCGTGAAGCATGACGAGGGGGGTGCCAGTAAAGTGCTGAAGATACCATTCTGTGATCTTGATTTGATTTTCCTCAACCGGAAAATATTGTCGGCACTCTGCTTCGACCCCCTGGCAGCAGGCCATATTCCACTCCCCCCAGCAGCCGACTGAACCGATATCAACATGATCGATGTCTGGCAAACCAGCGTACCGTTCCCCGAAAGCCTTAATGAGTTTTTCGTGGTACAAAAGAAAGGTGGGGCTATTGTAGTCGGGAAAGACTCCTCCACCTACCGTCACACTCCCGACTCCCTTTTGGAGCAACCATTCGGGTGAGCCGGCTTTGTACTCCGTCATGATACGAAAGGCCAATGTCTCTCCCTTCGCCTTGGCTTGGCTGATTATTCGATCCACGAAATCGAAATCATACCGCCCTTCCTCTGGCTCAAGATCAGCCCATGACCAGCGGAAGTAGGCCACAGTTTGTCGAGGGTACTGGTCAGTCGACGGCGGATGTCCGAATCCGAAATGAAAATCGGCCAGACCTATCCCTGGGTTGTAGAGCACATCCTTGATCTCCCTGGGATAGACGGTGACCATTGGCTCAGCCTGCGCTGAGTCATCATGCGCCTTCGCATCCAGACCGTTGGCAGGACTCCAGGCACTTTGGAGCATGACCACTGCGAAGGCCAATGAAGAGAAGAACGGTGTTTTGGAGAATTGGTACGGCATCTGACGGATACCCCTCTACAATTAAGACCTCACATCGTCGGAAATTGCGATCTCTTCTGCCGGCCTCACTTCACGCGTGTCAGGCAGACTCAGTAGGGCGACGTGCGGCTCACGTAATATTGAAGAGTCGAAATAATGGTGGTGCGGAAGGCGGGATTTGAACCCGCACACCCTTGTGGGCGCTAGACCCTCAAGGGAGAGCGGTGCACATCCTCCCGTATCGGCCTGTGTCTCCTCGTTGCATAGGTCTGTGTGTTCACTGGTTTCATGATATAGCGCGATACATCAGGGATCAACGGGACGTGGCAGCCACTTGACAGTGGCCTGCCCCAGGGAAGAGAGGGGGGCTTTTGTCGGGAGGCGGGGCCCTTTGAGGTCTCCGACGTGCACGGCGTCACTTGGCCTCCACGAGGACTTTAGAGGCAATGAATTTCAAGCAACGTTTGACACGAAGCTTAACCGAGAAGAATACCCTCAGAGGAGGAGTGAACTTCCTCCAATTCCGTGGACACCCGGTTAAGCCACCGCCGTCTTCGCTTCGTACTCGGCCGGGGAGTCATAGCCGAGGGTCGAGTGACAGCGCTTCCGATTATAGAACACCTCAATGTACTCAAAGATATCCCGTGTCGCGTCGTCACGGGTTGCATAGTGCCGATGGTACACGAGCTCGCGCGTGAGTGTCCCGAAGAAGCTTTCGACAGAGGCGTTGTCCCAGCAGTTGCCGGTGCGGCTCATGCTGGGGTGATGCCGTGCTCGCCGAGCAGACGCTGGTAGCGCATAGCAGCATACTGACTCCCGCGATCCGAGTGGTGCAGAAGCCCCGCCGTTGGTTTCCGGTGCGTCAGCACCATCGTGAGGGCCTGCTCGGCCAGTTCCCCGGTCAGCCGGTGGCCCATCGCCCAGCCGATCACGAGGCGCGAGTACAGATCGAGGATCACGGCCAGGTAGAGCCAGCCCTCTGCGGTCCACACGTCGGTGAGGTCCCCGGCCCACCCCCGATTCGGAGACTCGACGGTGAACTGACGATTAAGGGTGTTCGCGGCCACGGGGAACCGGTTATGGGACTGGGTGGTGGCACGCCACTGCTTCACGGTCTTGGTCCGGATCCCTTCGACGCGCATCAACCGGGCGACGCGATGCTCGCCGACACAGTGTCCCTGCTTAAGCAGGGCGTCCCAGATGCTGGGACTGCCGTAGGTCTCGCGGGACTCTCGATGGATCACCCGGATGGCTGAAAGCAAGGTGCGGGTGTTCGCCGACCGGGTACATTCAGGCCGTGAACGCCACGCGTAAGAGCCCGCCGCCGAGACGGCAAGGGCGCGGCCCATCAGCCGGATCGGATAGCGACGGTCGTGCTCCTGGATCGCGCGGTATCTCATTGGGATTCCCTCACGAAGAACGCCGCCGCACGTCTTAAAAAATCCCGCTCCTTTCGGAGCATCTCGTTTTCTCGTGTGAGCCGTGTCAGCTCGTCCTGCTCGGCCCGCACCGCCTGGCGCGTGCGGCCCTGGGATTCTACCTGTTGCTGCTCGCTCCTCCAGCGGTACAGCACATGGTCCGACATCCCGAGTTCTCGAGCCACCTGGGCCACCGGCCGACCCGATTCCCGTGTGAGCCGGACGGCCTCGGACTTGAATGCGTCGGTCAATTGACGTCGCGTGGTGTCTGGCATGCTGACCTCCGATTTTATGATTCTCCCACTTATGGAGGTGTCTGTGAAATCAGGGGAGCGTCATAGTGTGACGGAGGGCCTGACGGGTTTGCAAGGGTGGAGGGGCTGAGGAGTCGGCTTCGGCAGTTTCGAAAAGACTCTCGCTCATGGCGTCACAGGAGAAAACTCCTGTGGCCCAGGCAAATGGATTCCCGCTCTTCCCTCTTCCTATCTTCTTGTGCAGGCGAGGGAGAAAAAGGACCGACCGGATATTCGACTCTCTCCTCTGGCTGATCCTCTAGTTCATCTTTCTGCCCACGCCTCTCCTTTGGTATACCGCCGTCCAGCACTGGTTCGGCGGGCAGTGGACGCTCTGTCCTCTCGTGGGCATCGTGATCGCGATTGTGATCGACGTCTCGCCTGCAGGAAGACGCCGCAGGGATTAGCCGCCGTCACTTATACGACTGGATTCTTAACAATACTACTCTGGCGCGTCTCCCTCTGATGCTCCGTGTTGCTGAAAGACCCGGCCCGATTCCGCCGTGGGAGAGAAGGAAGAAGGAAGAGCTAGCCCGCTCGGATGGTGAGCAGTGTCTACGCTTGTCTAATATTCGATTCATTTTGGCTGGTTACGATCAAGACATAACCGGAGCTTAACTAAGCAGCACGTCGGAATGCGGGTCTATATGGCGGCGATCGCAATGTTCGCCTCCTCAGTCCTCGCAAGATCCATCGTTGAGAAAGCACAAGATCGTCCCGCCCTTTCGTGATCATAACTTTGAAAATGACCCCGCTACGCATGAGCGAAGTCTCTGATCTCGATCAACGGCCAGGAGAAACAGGTCCTGAATTGTGGCTCGACGTTTCGGCCTCATGGTTGATGATGATTGATCATGGATTCTCGACCTTGAGGATCTTCAACTGCACGACAAGCGGCTTCCCCGCGAGCGGATGGTTATAATCCAACACAGCCGTCGTGTCTGATACTTCCGCCACAGTGGCGAGGTCGCCTACATCATTCCGGACGACATCTCCTTCTTTTGCGCCAAACGGTAAGAGTGTTTTGGGGATATTCAGCTTTTTCCTATCATCATGAGGACCAAAACCTTGCGCCGGACTCAGCTCAACTTTCTTTTCCTCCCCCGGTTTCATTCCAACTATCTCTTGCTCCAGCGCCGGGAAAATCTCGTGCCGGCCCTGAATAAACTCGCTGACGTTGCCGTAGTCGATCCCGGTCGAGCCGGAGACGGAGGCCACATATTGGAGGGTGACTTTTGAGCCTTCTACGATCGGCGAACTCTCGATTTCTTGAGAACGATAGGAATATGTTTGTAGAGACTCAGCTCCAACACCGTATCCCCCAAGGGGTGCCATGCAAGCCAGACTGATAATGATGCTCGCTCTTGAAAGGTCATGGCGTCTCATACATGCCTCCTTCTCGTATCTGTTGAAGTGATGCAGTGTGACAGACCTACTTTGTGGTTTGTTACCATCCCTGCCCCTTGCCGTGGCAACTAAGCCCCACACCCGTCTCCCTCAGAACAATTGGCACCAGCAAATGGCTAATGCTTAAGACGGCGCGTCCATTCGAAGAGCAGGAGACGAATCGGGCAATTGCTCCTGATTTGCTTTGGCCGCAAGGCCGTCAGAGCCCGGGCAGTCCATTTTCTCTCCTCATGAAACGACGAAGGGAGCGAGTGAGATGTCCTACCCCGGTCTCTGCCTTGAGAAGGCTTGGCCAGCCCCTCCGTATGCTTCATCCCCAAGGGATTTGGAGTCCTGGAGGCAGAGGATGGTGTGCCCGTCATGGAGACCACATAGATAGCGCGTGAATTGAGAAGGGTGCCCGGCTTTCATGAATGCTGTCCTGTCCCTGCCGAGCAACGCATCCATGAGGCCGGCTCCCTCAGCCCACCACCCCTCGCGTTCGTCCTGCGTGACTGTTTTGAGTTGTTGCTGAAACTGGCACCAATTGATTCGCCAGGTAATCATGTTGATGCACGAGTCGATCGGGGGTCGCCTGGCCTGCATGATTCCCGTGCTCATAGCCAACCTCTCTTTCTTCTCCTGAGAGTGGACCTCATCCCCTCCGTCTGGAATGGCCGCAACTTCAACATCGAGCCTGGAACAACCATCGCAGCAGCCACGGTTCAAAGCTCGGCTCGCGCCATGCCGGATACCAGGAATCCCAACCGTTCTTGCGCCCTCGCCATGGAATTCTCGTAGTGCTCACGAACCAGGGCCACTGTCACAATCGCCGCTCCTGCCTGCTCCTGGGTCCGGCCTGTCGCCTCGATCTGACTCTGCGTCTCAGCCACAATCGCCGCCCCAAGAGAAGGCTGTTCTGTCCGCTGAAACTCTTTCTCGATCCTACCCCCTGCGTTCGCGGCTGAATTAATCATTCGATGGGTGAATTCAGCCTGATCGGGCAAGACATGATTCTTTACCGCTAGAGACGTGAAGTTCACGACGGTACGGTCCTTTACCAGTTCGGCGCGCGTGGTCTTCTTAACCCGGACTTGTTTGACTTGCTTGGCAAACTTCTTGATTCGTGTGTCTGCCCTCCTGAGTGCTTGAGCCGTGCTCGCTGTTTGATCGAGTTTGTTAGCAGCCTTGGCGGTCTCCTCGGATCGCTTTCGCTCGAGTACATCGACTTCAACGAGGGTTTGGCCGAGAGCCGGCTGCACCCACTGGTTCGCGTCAAGGTTTACAGCATCAAGGGGGACGGCAGGGTTAAAGCTGCCATTCGCGGAGAGGACAATGAGCAGAGCGCCAAGAACAGTCGCCACCGCACCAGCCGCCACGATAAGATCGACAGGGTGAAGCACGGATTCACGCTCGTTCATAGTGACCCCGGTCGTCAATAGTGGACGCCATCCGTTGCAGCCTCAAGCCGCCGGCTGTTGACGGGCCCAGTGTTGGGCAAATGCCGCGGGGGAGTAATTCCCCAGCCGTGAATGTCGGCGCTGCCGATTGTAAAAGAGCTCAATGTACTCCGTGATCTCATGCCGCGCCTGGTCCCGCGTCTCATAGCGCCGGTGATGGATCAGTTCGTTCTTCAGCGTGCCCCAAAAACTTTCCATCGGCGCATTGTCGTAGCAGTTGCCTCGCCGACTCATGGACGCGGTCATGCCGAACTGGCGCAACCGGTCTTGATAGTCCTGGGCGCAATACTGCGAGCCCCGATCGGAATGATGCATCAGGCCCGGGCCCGGGCGTTTCGCCCACACCGCTGCCCCCAGTGCCTGGATCACCAAGTCCGTGGTCATCCGGTCCCCCATCGCATGACCGACCACCTCACACGTATACAAATCTTTGATCCCCGCCAGATACAACCACCCTTCCGCGGTCGGCACGTAGGTGATGTCGGTGACCCAGGTCTCGTTCGGGCGCGTCGCGGTGAACGTTTGCGCCAGGAGGTTGTCCGCCACCGGCAGACGATGCGTCGAATCCGTGGTGGTCGTGAACCGGCGAACTTGTTTGCAGCGGAGGCCCAGCTTCTTGCGCAGCCGCTTGATGCGTCCCACGCCAGCGGCGTAGCCCTCGTCGCGGAGTTCCGATTGGAGCCGCTCTGGTCCATAGGTCTGGCGCGTGCGCACATGGGCGGCTTGGATCGCCACTTCCAGCCGCGCATTTTCTTGGGCCCGGGTCGAGGGGCCGCGCCGCCGCCAGGCATGATAGCCACTTCGGGACACCTCGAGCACCCGACACAAGAGGATCAAGGGATACTGGGCGCGCAGCGTCGTCATGAGGGCGTACCGGGCAGCTGCGCCTTGGCAAAGTACGCGGTGGCTTTTTTTAAGATGTCGCGCTCCATGCGAGCCTCCGCGAGTTCGCGTTTGAGCCGGGACACCTCGGCCTCCAGATCCGTCACGGGGCGTCGGGTGTTGCCCAACTGCACCAGTTGGCCGCGCCGTGCCCGAAAGACCCAGTTTGCGAGCGTCTTGTCCGACATCGCGAGTCGTCTCGCCGCCTCTGGAATCGTCAACTCCTGTTCCAAGACGAGCTGCACCGCTTGCTCCCGGAACTCCTTTGTATACTTCTGTCGCGGTAACCGTTCCATGCCACACCTCCAGACCTCAGATCATAGGTTGAAGGCGTCCACTTTTTCGAGCCTAGCTCA
>JAGXAR010000194.1 GCA_018971525.1 Nitrospirota bacterium | reverse complement strand
AAGCCATTGGTCAAAAGCCCATCGAAGTAGGCTCTGCCCCCAACTCTGGAGCGCCTGAGACTTTGCGGATTCCCAGACTACAGAGTTTCGAGCAGTAGAAATAAGATCTTCACCTTCGTCCAAGAAATTAGCGTGAACTTCTCCCACCAGATGTGATCGAGCGAACTGAACAGATGTCGAGGAGTAGTTAAAGAAGCTTCCCAGTTCGGCAGCTTTCCCGTTCGCGAATATATCCACGCCGCGACCGGTCTGAGATGCACCAGGAACAAATCCGACCCATCCATGTATTACATCACCTGCTTCCAACATTGCTCCGGCTGGTGTATCTGCAAGATCCCAAGACTGATCTTTGCTGCATTCTTCTCTGCGTGTGCGTTCTCCAGGAGAGATTTCGGCGCCGTTGATGACAACTTTAAACCCAGGTCCAATGACATTGAGTCGTCTTGCAAGGCCACGACGTACAATCGCTTCATCGATGGACTTGGTCCGCCTGAGCTTTCTCAGCCTTATTTCTACCCCCTCGCATTCTGACGTCTTGCCAGTTCGCTCTTTCACCACGACCGGTTCATACGGTTTACCAGGATTCGATTTTGCCCATTTCTTCATCTCGTCGTAGTTGAGCCGCAATGTCCATGCATTGCCACTCTTTATGGCACGAATCTCCATTTCCTCTGCGACCCCAAAAGAGGAAAGTTTTCCCAACCCTTTTCGACCAGTTACAGTACGCTTACCATTCTTGGATTGGGAATTACTCGAGTCTTCACCACGACGATTCCGACCAATTGGCAAATATTCTCTCTCAAGTTCGTCGGCATCCATGCCATGGCCATAATCCCGGACAATAACCTCTGTTTCCGTCGTTACCTTGTCTGTCGGAAACGAGACTTCCACTACGGGTGACTCAGCATCGTACGCATTCGAGACTAGCTCGGAGAGGACGGGAGGAAGTGTGCTATAGAGGCGAAGCCCAAGGTGCTCGATCGTCATCGGCTCAAAGGCCATATGGAAGGTATGTCTACTTGTCATGTTTCGATGCCTCCAGAAAATCGCCCAGCCTACACCGATATAGGTGAGAGATGGGGCGTCACACTTGAACAAACTTTCACAGGCTACTTACTGCCATTGGTGGTGTCAACCCGAGCGTGCTGCGCCTTACTCTCAGCGCAGCCCTCAGAGCTCACTCTGGCACCTGACCCTGAGAGAGTCTGTCCCACAACATCAGGTTGAACAGTCCACGAGGAGATCCTCTGCTCTCGTTAAGAGCTATATCAGAATGGGGCCAACTTCAATATTGATGGGGTGCCAATTCGAAACAGTCTCACCAGAAGGACTCACCCAACTGTGGCGGAAGAGAAGATAGCGGAACTCGAGAAGGGTCGATCTTTCTGCTTCCGCTAGAGCCACCAGTGCTACTGCAACAGCTTTACTTCACAATTCACTCAGGTGCCACTAGTGGCACCTGATCCTGTAACTCATTGATATCCCATGACATGAAATGTCACTTTTTGCATCGTCTTTTTGTAACAACTTGTTGATTTTGCTTAATTTCGTGATGCCCTGAAAAGGCTGATGTCGATTCTCCCATGGCAGGAGTCCTACTTTCACCCTGTTTTGGCTTTATCCCGATCCGTTGCCCCCTATCCCATCGTGTTTGTGTTGTAGCCGCTGGCGTTGGCCGACCGGCTAGCACCTGCGAGGCGCAACAGTCGCGCCAGCTTCACTGTCACTCCCGTTGCTCCGTCCTCTCTGGCACGCCGGCGACGGCCTCTGCTTCACGTTTCCTCCGTGAACTGTGCGTTGGCTCTCCTCTTCCTGTGAGAGAGCCAACTTCACTTCAACAAAGGAGGAAACAAGATGGCTACCAACAACAAACCCGCGAACACGCTGCGATGCGGCAGCATCAAAGCGACGATCTGGGAGAACACCAGCGAGAAGGGTCCGTTCTTTTCGACGACCTTCTCTCGCCCGTTCAAGGACCAGTCCGGTGCGTGGCGCAATGGGACATCATTCGGTCTCAATGACCTTGAGGCCATTGTCAGTGTTGCGCGTGAAGCCAAGGAGTGGATCTCCGCTCACGCCTTGAAGCGCTGAGCTTCTTCCATGGGAAGCCTCCGGCCTTCCGTGGGCTTCCCTTCGACCCATCTACTCTTCTACCGCTTTAATACATGAAACAATCCAGCACAGTGTGGTCTAATTATCTGAGGAAAGCTCAGGAACGACGCGAGCTTACGCGAGAGAGTAAGCTGGGGGCGGTACAGCTTCTATGGACCCTGCGGGATCCATTTCTGCATGGCCTTCAGCAGCGCATCCTTTCTGATGGGTTTCGCCAGATGGTCCGAGCAGCCGGCAGCTAAACTCTTTTGTATATCTTCCTGATAGGCGTGCGCCGTCAAAGCAATGATGGGAGTGGGGCGTGCGTTCGACTGCTTCTCCCAATCTCTGATCATTCTGGTGGCCGTATGTCCATCCATCACGGGCATTTGTACGTCCATCAGGACCACATCATACTTCCGAGCCTGGGACATCTCGAACGCCGCCTTTCCAGTTTCGGCCATGTCGAGCTGATAGCCGGAATGTTTGAGATAGGCTTGAATGAGGACCCGGTTGTCGGCTGAATCGTCTGCTAGGAGAATCGCCACAGGTTGATCCGGCCCAATTGGAGTGTGTGACAAGTCGGGACTGGTGCCACGCGCGCTTCTGTTCATCGCCATACCAATGACCTGCGCCAGCTTTCGTTTCGTCAGTGGCTTGGTCACGTAGCCGCCTAACCCGAGGCTATACGCGTACCGAATATTCATGCTTCGAACATCGGACACAAAAATAATCACCGTCACTCCGTAATCTTTGGCAGCCCTGATCAACTGCATACGGTTCGGAGCGCA
>JAGXAR010000087.1 GCA_018971525.1 Nitrospirota bacterium | reverse complement strand
AAGCTATTATCTGAGAATGTTCGCCATCACAGCAGGGTATCACCGCTACTTTTCACACCGCTCCTACAAGACCAGCCGGGTCTTCCAGTTTCTCCTGGCATTTCTCGCGATGACGTCTGCGCAAAAGGGAGTGTTATGGTGGGCCTCACACCATCGGCACCACCACAAGCACTCAGACCAGGAAAAAGATCGCCACTCCCCGTTACAACGAGGATTCTGGTTTTCTCATGTCGGATGGATACTATCCGACGATTATATGCAGACCGATTTCCGTCTCGTGAGGGACTTGGCTAAATACCCCGAGCTACGCCTACTCAACAAGTTTCATTTCATTCCGCCCTTATTGTACTCACTTCTGATTTTTGCGCTGTGGGGGTTCCCGGGACTGGTCTGGGGATTCTTCATTTCCACCACAGTCCTCTATCATTGCACGTTCTTCATCAATTCCTTGACGCACATCATCGGCCGGGTCCGGTACAACTCCCGCGACGGAAGCAGAAACAGTTTCATGCTGGCTATTCTCTGCTGTGGAGAAGGCTGGCACAACAACCACCATTACTACCAGTCGGCGGTCAATCAGGGCTGGTTCTGGTGGGAAGTGGACTTCTCCTATTACATCTTGATTATGCTCTCCTGGTTCGGGATCGTGTGGGACTTGAGAACCCCTCCTGACCACGTCAAATCCAAGATCTTCGCTACCGGAACACCGTAAACACATGACGAGAATCAGCGTAGCGATAACTCGTATAGAGTCGTATTCCATTGTGGCCCATGCTCCAGACTAATCGACTCGTTATACGTTGAGCGGAGCCAAGCACCCACCAGGTCAAGGAAAGACGGTCATCTCTATGAACTCACAGCAAACTGTTCAAGAATTGCTCGAGAGAGCCCAGGTGCACATTAACGGGTCTCAACCCGGGGATATCGTGATACACAATGACCGATTCTACGATCGTGTCCTTGCCGAGGGCTCGCTTGGACTCGGAGAGTCCTATATGGATGGGTGGTGGGATGCCGATCGGCTGGATGAGTTTTTTTTCAGGTTTCATTCTGTCGAACTCGACAAAACTGTGCGTGATACGCGCCTCATGCTGAACGCGTTCAAGGCTCGCCTGTGTAACATGCAGAATAAGCATCGCTCGAAGCGCGTGGCCCAACAACACTATGACTTGAACAACGAGTTTTATGAGCGAATGCTGGGCCCTCACATGCAATATACTTGTGCCTATTGGAAGCGGGCCAAGAATCTCACGGAGGCACAGGAGCATAAGCTGGATTTGATCTGCCGGAAACTACAACTCGAGAAAGGCGAACGCGTTCTGGAGTTGGGGTGCGGGTGGGGAGGCTTTGCTCATTATGCTGCCGCCAACTACGGCTGTTCGGTAGTTGCCTACAACATTTCCGAGCAGCAAGTGACGTACGCGCGGCGCTGGTGTGACGGACTTCCCGTTGAAATCAGGCTCAGTGACTATCGCGAAGCGACCGGCGAATTCGACAAGGTCGCCGCCATCGGTATCTGCGAACACGTGGGATTCAAGAATTACCGCACGCTCATGGAAGTGGCCCATAGGACATTAAAACCACACGGCCTGTTCTTGCTCCACAGCATCGGGAACAATGCCTCGGTTACCACCGGCGATCCCTGGTTCGATAAATACATTTTCCCGGGCGGCATGCTTCCGTCCGTCGCGCAACTGAGCGCAGCGATGGACGGGCTCTTTGTGATGGAGGACTGGCATAATTTCGGGACTGACTATGACACGACACTCCTGGCGTGGCAGGAGAACGTTGACCGGCAGCAGGGGCAGCTGGCGCCTGCCTTCGATGAGCGGTTCTCCCGTATGTGGCGCTACTACCTTCTTTCTCTCGCAGGGGCATTCCGCGCCAGGACCATCCATCTCTGGCAGATTGTGATGTCGAAGCGCGGCCTGGTTGGCGGCTATGAAGCAGTGCGGTAACGGCCATGATTTCCGCTGAAGACCATGTGCGTAAGAGGGAGTCGCTGATCAATGCCCTTCGTGCGTCGAACACGACCGGCCCCCTCGCACTCGAGAAATCGACATCAAATCTGTTCCGGCAGCGTGTTCAGGAACAGAGGCACAAACTTGATGTGCGCCACTTCAATCAGGTGATCCACGTTGACGAGAAAGAGCGTTATGCAGAAGTAGAAGGGATGACGACCTACGAGGACCTCGTCCGCGACACTCTGCCTTTCCAGCTGATGCCTGCCGTCGTCCCCCAACTGAAATCGATTACCATCGGCGGCGCCATGGCGGGGATAGGCATCGAATCCTCCTCGTTCAAGTACGGCTTCGTCCACGAAACGATACTGGAGATTGAAATCCTCCTGCCCGATGGGACGGTCGCGGTAGCCACCAAAGACAACGAGCACAGAGAGTTGTTCTTCGGCTTTGCCAATTCCTACGGCACGCTGGGCTATGCGCTCAAAGTGAAAGTGACGCTCGTGCCGGTCAAGCAGTTTGTCAGACTCAGGCACGAGCGGTATTCAGATCTGGACGCCTATTTTCACGCGCTGGGACGAGTCTGCCGGAACAGGCAGGTGGATTTCGTCGACGGCACGATGTTCGATGAGCATGAGCTCTATATCACGACGGGTGAATTTGTCGACCAGGCCGAATGGACCAGCGATTACACGTACCGGCACATTTACTATCAATCGATCCCGCGCAAAAAGGTCGACTACCTCACGACGCACGACTATCTGTGGCGATGGGACACCGATTGGTTTTGGTGTTCAAAACATTTTCTCGTACAGCATCCGTTGGTGCGCTGGTTATGGGGGAGAGAACATCTCAACTCCACGGTATATTGGAAGCTCCGCAAGATGTTCAACAATTCGCGCATCGCGCAACTGGCTGCCAGGACTCTTACCGGACAGCAAGAGGCAGTGATTCAGGACGTGGAGATCCCTCTTGAGCATGCGCCTGCTTTTGCGCAGTTCTTCAATAAGGAGATCGGGATCAAGCCTGTATGGATCTGTCCAGTCGCGGTCTATGATCCGTCAACCTCGTTTCCGCTGTATCCGATGAATCCCCGGACGCTGTATGTCAACTTCGGATTCTGGGACGCAGTCAGAACCGATCACGAGGAGGGGTACTTCAACAAGAAGGTCGAAGCCAAGGTTCGGGAGCTGGACGGCAAAAAATCTCTGTATTCGAATTCTTTTTATTCGCGTGAGGATTTTTGGCAGTTGTACGACGAAAAGTCGTACCGCACGCTCAAAGCTCGATATGATCCAACGGGCAAACTGAAGGATCTGTACGAGAAATGCATACTCAAGCAGTGACTCCAGGACCTCCCGGTTGCTCTGGTTTGTTTGGTCGGTCTCATGTATTTGGTTGAACCAGAATAGCCGGAGCAGCCGGATCAACGAATCAAACCTCTGTAACTCGACAAACCGGAGAACGGCGCCTCCCTCACGATCAGACTCTGACGAAGTCGATATATCCCCGTTCGACGTCCGTGCTTATGAGTTCTACTCGCACGCTGTCTCCAACGTCGAGGCCACTCGTGCCCGTCACCACTCTCCCTTCGACCGGCGGCTCAAGGAGCCGGACCCAGGTGCCTCTGTCCGACGCGCCCGTCACGAAGGCGTCGAAGCGTTGCCCGATCCTCGACTCGAGCAATAAGGCGGCGGCGGATTTGCGGAGCCGCCGCTCGACTTTTTCCGCATCGTCTTCTTTCTCGGTACAGTGACCGGCCAGATACTTCAGTTCTTCCGGATGGTACGGCGTTGGCGCGCCGGCCAGCGCCGCTTTGACCAGCCGCTGGGTGATGAGATCGGGAAAGCGTCTGTTGGGAGCCGTGGAATGTGTGTACCCCTTCACCGCCAGCCCGAAATGTTCGGGAGAGCCATCCTTCGACTGATCCAGCACATATTCGCCTCTGCCGATGAGCTTCACGATGGCCAGGGACAAATCGGGAAATCTGAGTGGGTCGGCCTTCCGCCTGGTGACGAGGAACGCTTCGAGCGCACCCGCGTCCGGCTCCGGAGGTAACTTCTCGCCCCAGCGTGCCGCCACCTCGATAATTCGCTGCCAACGTTCGGGAGAGCGCAGGATGCGGCGGAAGGAGGGTACGCCCTTTCCCCTGAGATAGGACACCGTTGCCTGATTCGCCGCGATCATAAAATCTTCGATCAGTTCCTTGGCCCGATTCTTCTGCTCAACCCTGAGATCGGTCAGCACCTCACCGTCAAACACGGCTCGCGGCTCAATCGTTTCAAGACTCAGGGCTCCCTGCCTGTGTCGCCGTACCTTGAGCCGCTGCGCGACCTGGTCTTGGAGGCGGAGTTGCACATCGAGGCCGGAGACGGCCGAAACCCGCTCAGGCGCGGATGCCTCTCCCGCGAGCCAGGCTGCGACGCTGTTATAGGCGAGCTTCGCGTGGTTGCAGACCAGAGCCCGAAAGAGAGTCGAACTGAGAACCGCTCCATCTTGCGCAATCATCATTTCCACGACGATCGCGAGGCGGTCCTGCCCTTCACCAAGAGACGTCAGATCGGTCGACAGCTTTTCCGGCAGCATGGGGAACATGTCGCCGGCCGTATAGACCGACGTCGTATTGTGCTTGGCGTGACCATCCAGGGCCGACTCCTTCGTGACCAACGAATCCACATCGGCAATCGCGACCAGGATCTTCACAGACCGATCAGGGCGTGGCTCGGCCACGGTGAGTTGGTCGAGGTCTCGGGAATCGTCGTTGTCGATCGACGCCCAGAGGAGACCTGTTAAGTCACGCAGGTTCGAGTGCCGGTCGACGGCAGCAGTCTCTATGCGGGCCAACTCGGCCATCGCTGCGGCAGAAAAATCCGGCAAGAGCCCGCGTTCGATCATGGCGCGACGGGCGATCTTCTTCAGATCGGTGCGATGAGTCTTCATTTGTCCTTCAATCCTGGATGAGACCTGTGTCGATCTTCCCGGGTTATCGAGTGAGCATCACCAGGCCCCAACGATCCCTCCAAGCTCGCTCGTTATCTCTTCAGGGATGGAGGCTGATTGATCTCCCACTGTGCACAACTTTCTCACCCGCCCTGCTCTCCGATTGCTTCGCAATGATTTCCCGAGACATGCCAGTAGCGGGGTGAGGGCCTTCTAATTCTCTTCCTGCCTCTCTTTAGGGGAGTAGCCGGACCGTCCTTCACTGTGCGCATCGGACGAGCACATTCTTATCCTGCGCGTTCTGCCAGCAAGAAGGATGGTCCGGCTACTCTCCACGATTACTTTTTCTTGGTGCGCCCGGTCTTCGTCGTCCCCATCATGACGACCACCGGTGTCTGAGGAGGGAAAGCCTGATCGATGCGCTGCTTTCCCTTGGTTGTGAGGATGACGATCCCGTTGTGGTTCTCGATGCGCTGGAGAAAATGGGCCGACTCCGCATTCGCGTATCGGTCATGGGCATCTTTGACCTTACTGCGTTTCCCGAACAGCGCGTCTGCTTCATCGAAGAAGAGGATTGCGCCACCGGTTGCGGCCTTGTCGAATACATAGTTCAGATTCTTTTCGGTTTCGCCGATGTATTTGCTCACCACCGCCGACAAATCCACTCTAAACAGATCCAGTTTCAGTTCTGCTGCCAGCAGCTCGGCGGCCTTTCTTCGGCGGAGCGCAGTGGAACCGGACAGGACCAGGACTAAGACGGGCGGCTCTGCCGGTTTAGGCTTCTTTGCCCGACGTACCGGCTTCGCCTTCTTCTGCACTGCCGTTCGCGTTCCCTGCTTTCTGATCACCTTGTCTGCCATGTCTTCTTCACGCTCCTCTTAGTACATTGAACGCCCGGCCCCATCCAATCCTCTGCCGCTCCCGAGTACGCAGGCGGCGGCTTGCGGATCTTATCTCCAATTGATCACAATGACCAGCGGCACACCCTGCAGGACTTCAGCCATCGGAAGGACCTCGCCTGATGACACCGGCAGCGCTGATTGAACAGGAACTCGCAGCAGCCGAGGCCGCGCGGCAGGACCGCAACGACGGGAAGGCGCGAGTCTGTGCGCGACGAGCCGTAGGCCTCGCCGTCGAAGCATGGTTCGCGCAGCTCCCGATTCCACGTCGGCGCGGGGATGCGATGGCACATCTCCGGCAGATTCAGCAAGACGGGGCCTTCCCTCTTCCTATCCGCCAGGCAGCCGAGCGATTGAGCACCCCGGTGACCCGTCAGCACGCAGCCCCCTTCACAACAAACCCCGTCGCCGACGCGAGACTCATCATCGCCCACCTCGACAGCCACTGAATGATTGCCGCTACCGGTGCTCCGTCCGGGCTCGCTTGTCTTCTCTTCACGGGAGGGTGCCCCGTTTGACCCCCACCGCGTATATCGAGTGACCATCGTTCTTCAATCTTCTCCCTTGAGGGTGGCCTGATTGGTCTCCCGCTGCGAGCGTCCTACGAGGGCCTTCTGAGGCCGCGCGTTGCGCGAGCACAGGAGATCACCAGGCTACCCTCCCACTTTATTTAATGCCGACGACCATAGAATCCGGTCCGACCAGCGGCTCTACGCGCGTCCGCTTGAAGCCGACCTCTTTCATCCACCGTTTGCAGTCTGCGCCGGTGAAATCGAAGCCGCCGTGCGTTTCGATGAGCATGTTCAGGCTCATTAGGAGCCCGAATGCGTTGTGTTTGCGCGCATCGTCAATGATGGCTTCGAACACGATCAGCGCGCCGCCGGACGGGAGCGCATCATACGCCTTGCGCAGGAGCATCATCTTTTCGTCGAGGTTCCAGTCGTGCAGGATATGACCCATGATCAGAACCTCGGTCTTCGGCAGCGGGTCTTTGAAGAAGTCCCCCGGGTGAAAACGTAGCCGCCCATCCATCTTGTTCGCTCGCGCGTAGGATTCAAACACCGGCTGGACCACCGGCAGATCCATTCCGCCCCCGGTGAGCTGTTTATGCGCCAGGGCGATCTCGACCGCCACACCGCCTTGTGCGCAGCCTATGTCCATGAACGTACGGTACTTCCGCCAGGGAAACTTTTTGGCAATCACCCGCGCGGTTCCCTTGCTGAGGCCGGTCATGGCCTTGAGGAACCCTTCCAGCCGTTGCGGGTCCGCATACAATGTGCCGAAGAAGTCTTCGCCTGTCTTGACTTCGTTCTGCGGTTTGCCCGTACGCAGGGCCTCGGTGAGTGAGCCCCAGAAGCGATAGAGCCGGGCGTTGCACATCTCCAGCATTCCGCCCGCATAGGACGGCTTGGCGCGATCCAGGAACAACGATGTTTCAGCGGTGTTGGCGTAGCGGGTGCCGGTCCGTTTCAGCATCCCTAATGCCACGAGCGCGTCGAAGAAGTCCTTCGCGCTCCGTGGATGGAGCGCCAGCCGCTTGCTCAAGAGGGTCGCGTCGAGTGGTCCTTTGGCCAGCTCCGTGAACAGGCCGAGTTCAACCGCGCTGAGGAGCGTCTTCGATCCAAAAAAACCGATGCCGAGTTGCATGATCCGGGCGGGACTCAGTCGAGCCTTGGCCATGGCGACCCTCCTTTCACGGGGGAAAAATTGGCTTAGGCTACGCGGCATGTGCAAACCTGTCAACTCATCACGGTGGGCCGGAATGGGGCTGACGACGAGCCGCGGCAGGTCCTGCTATTCTAGTATTTTGCATAGAGCGGGCGCGTGTGAGGCTCGGTCGTTTCTCTTCAAGAAGAAGTAGCCGGACTGTTCTTCCCATGAGCAGGCCGCCCTCTTCTAAAACCCCACCGATAGCCCCACCGTTCCCAGCAACGCCGCCCGATCGGTTGGTCCGACGAACTCGGTGCCGAGGCCGGCGTCGACGACGACACGTGACGTCAGCTGATGGCGAATCCCTATCTCGACTCCCGTGTTGTTGCGTTGCTCGCGCAGATCGGATTGTCGGGTGTAGACGCTGGCGATCAGCGTGTCGCGGAAACTGGTGGGATAACCCAAGGGATAACTGACCGCTGCCACAGCGCGATAGGCCCCAGGCCTTTCCTGTCCTTGCGGCGAACCAAGGACGGTGTAGCCGGCATTGAGATGGGCGCGCAGTCGACCGAATGATCGCGTGAGGATGCCGGTCACTTGGGTATCTACGCCTTGTGAATTCACGCCGGTGGGCAGGTTCGCCTCGACCCGGACGGCCAGGGCTGGAAGGTTCAATGTCTCGGTATTGAAGTTGTAGAGCAGGCCCAGATGCAGATCGCCAGACTTGTTCGCGCCGACAAGGGTGTTGGGCTCGGTGAACAGGTCGCCCTGGATCTCGATCTGCGTGTTATATAACGCGCCGTAGATGATCTGCGGTTGGAAGGTGACGCGCGTGCGGCCTTCCCGCCGGTCGTTGAAGCCAACGCCCCCTTCCAATCCGATCTCACCCTTGGGAATGACATAGGCATCCTCCATCCCGATCGGACGGTTCGGGTCGAGATTGTCGTGGTCCAACGCGAAGCCGGTTGCCGGCCACAGGCTCAGCAAGACAATCACGATCGGTCGGATGGCTTGCATGACTTGGCTGGTCAATGGTGGTGCTCCCGTTCCTGCTGCGTCTTGACGATCATCGGATTCGTCGCGTCGGCACTTGCCAGGTAGTAGCTGTTCACAAGGTGATAAATCTCCACTCGCTTCGCCTCCCAGGTCGGCAGCTGCTCGCTCGCGAGGATGTCGCTGATGTTGTCATGCAACATGTGGAGGTTGTCGAAGATGTTGGCGATCTCCGGATAGCGGGCGGCAAACGCCGGACTGAGCTCCGCTGTGAGCGGCATAAAAGTCCACTCCACCGGCGGCTGCTCCAGATAGCGATGATAGGTCGAGAGAATCGGCCGCACGGCCTGTGTCTTCGCCGGGAGATCGCGCGCGGCCCGCAGGGGATCGTACACGGCCACTTGCAGATAGTGATACGCCCAGATGGTGGCGTTGAAGAGTGGAAACCTCTTGCGAAACGATTGGGAATAGGGGAACGCATCCAGTCGATGATGGTCCAGCCGCCTGGCCGTGATGGCGTATGCGCTCTCCTGATAATAGGCCAGCACGTTGCGAATGGCGCGGTCTTGGTCGGGCTCGTCCGAGACGACGATGTCGTAGGTGGCGCGGTGCAGGGCATGCGCTTCATCGAAGGTGTTCTGCGCGCGCCAGGCCAGCTTCATATAGGTGGGGGCGATAGCCTCCTCGTTGGGATTGAGCCTGGGTTTGGACGCGATGAAGGCGAGCGTTTCCTTGCGGGCTCGGTCTTCAATGGCCGGCACGTCTGTGCCGCCGGTCAAGAGGAGATTCTCGTAGAGATTAGAGTGGCCGAAGTCCACGCCATTGAACTCGCTGTCGAGTTCGGCCAGGTCTTCCCGCAAAGCGAAGTTCCAGAACGCCCGGTAGTAAAACCGCTTGTCGCGCGGCTCGAACTGGCTGCAGGCGGCCACCGCGAGGGCGAGCGTGGCCGTGACCACGATCGCCGCAACGCGTATGCGCTTTTCGATAATCATGAGGCTAGTCCTTCTACTGACTCAGCAGCCGTGATGGGCATGCACTAACGCATGGCCCTTCCCCCGCGCAATCAACCAGCGGTTCACCGGAAACGCCGCGGCTCCTGCCAGAATCAACGACACCGCGAGGCTCCACCAGAACAAGGAATTTGGTAAGCCGGCGTCCATGGCGCCGGGGATTACCAGCATGATCGCGTTGTCCACGAGCTCCATCGTCGTCATGGAGAGAGTGTCCGAGGCCAACGCCAGCGGGAGCGCGGCATTCCAGGTCATCCCTGCACGACGCAACGGCCACAGCGTCATCGTATACCCGACGGTAAACGCGAGCGCAACGGCGAGGCCGACGGTCTCCCAGTTTCCCCATCCCAACGCCGTGCCCAGGACCATCCCGATAATCTCGCCGATGGTGCAGCCGGTCAGGCAATGGACCGTGGCCATGAAGGCCGTTTGGTTAAGTGATGATGCCTCGTGCGTCGCCCCGTGCAGGCCTGGGTGACCCTGATGGCTCTCCGGAGTCTCGGCCTTGGGGCCACACCGCTCGTCTTCCTCATGATGCGACATGGTAGCGGCAGCTGATTCGGCGCTGATCATTATAAGACCTCCTGTAGTGGTGAATGATGGCCCGTTCACCACTACAGACGGAGGAGGGATCGGATTATTACAGTGCCTGGGAAGATCGTTTTTCAGCAGGGTCTGGAACCAGGCTAATCGCAGGTGCAGTTGAGACACCCATGCTTGGTGCAGAGACCACAAGATTTCTCCAGGCTGGTACGCAAGGCCTGACGGGCACGATGGAGACGCACGGTGAGGTTGTTCGGCGTGACATTGAGCTCCTGTGCCACCGCTGCAAGGGACTGACCTTGCAAGTCGACGCGTTGGATCAGTTCGGCGTAGGCGGGACGGATGTTTGGGAGCAGCTGCTGCAGACAGGCGCAGACGGTTGGACGCAATTCGTCCAAGGCCGGAGTCTTGTCCTCACCTGCCGTAATGAGCTCATGCAAGAACGTATCGGTTTTTTTAGATTCGGCAGCTCGCGATCGGTACACATCCACGATGGCGTTGCGCAGGATTCGATAGAACCAGCCGACGACGTTCTCGCTCTGTTTCAACGTATGCTGTCGCTCAACCACCCGCATCAAACTCTGTTGCAGCACATCCTCGGTCATGGCGTCATCGGCCAGCCTTCGGCGCACAAACGCCCGGAAGTCCGACTCATGCGCAAGCAACTGTTGCAGGACATCCTGCGATACGACTCCCGTCGCGGAATCTGCCGATCCCCTCACGGACACTGTTTTCGTACTCTTGTTCGTAATTCTTCCCCGCTTCATAGCAAAGAAAACTCCTAGAGACCTTGCCCCTGCCCATCTTTCCAATCTTCCTCGTTTATGTCTCCTGCGGGTGGCCTGATTGATCTCCCTCTGCGCGCACAGACGATCACCCTCCCAGCTCGTCGCCCAAACCAGCCAAGGGTGTGAGGAGCTTTCGACTGCAGCTTCCCCGAGCGAGACTCCTTCCCTCAATCTCTCTTAAAGGGAGTGGCCGATGTTGCCCTCTAGTGCGCGCATCGGACGAGCACCGTTTCATCGTGGGCGCTCTGCGAGCAAGGAGGGCACCTGGCCACTCCCTTCCTTTACCAGCCCAACGCCCACCGATGCCCATTCTTCTCCAGCAGGGCATCCGCTTCGCTTGGTCCCCAGCTACCGGCGGTGTAGAAGTGGACGGATTTCTCCCCGCTCAACAGCGGGTCATAGAGGCGCCAAGCCGTTTCGGTGAAATCCGCGGTGACGAAGAGGGTCTGATCGCCGATCATCACGTCGCGGAGTAGAGTCTCATAGGCTTCGGGAAGCTGGCCAAAGGCCTTTTCATAGTCGAACTGCAGCGCATGGTCGCTCATTTGGAACGGTCTCCCGGGACTCTTCACGGAAAAACAGAGGGAGAACCCCTCGCTGGGCTGGAGCGTGATCAGCAGCTTATTGGGCGGGATACTGCCGGGATCGAGGGACCGAAACACTTGAGTGGGGGCCTCACGAAAGGTCACCGCAATCTGGGTCAGTTTGCGCGGGAAACGTTTGCCCGTCCTGAGATAGAACGGGACGCCCTTCCATCTCCAGTTGTGAATCTCCGCTTTCAGCGCGACATACGTCTCCGTGGCCGAATCCTTCGGGACCCCACGTTCCTCGCGATAGCCCGGGATCGTCTGACCGGCGACCTGCCAGGACGTGTACTGGCCGAAGACAACATCGTGATGCGTGATCGGCGCAATGGAATGGAGGACTTTCAGCTTTTCGTCCTGAATCGCACCGGCATTGAAGGACACCGGGACTTCCATCGCAACGACCGTCATGAGTTGCGTCAGATGGTTCTGAACCATATCTCGGAGCGCCCCGGCCTGCTGGTAGTAGTCCCCCCGATGCTCGACGCCGAGATCTTCGGCAACGGTAATCTGAATGTTCTCGATGGTGTCGCGTTTCCAGAGCGATTCGAAAATCGGGTTGGCGAAGCGGAACGCCAGGAGATTCTGCACGGTCTCTTTGCCGAGGTAATGATCAATGCGGTAGATCTGGGATTCCTCGATATATTGATGCAGGGTCGTATTCAGGTGCCGGGCTGAGGGAAAGTCGTGGCCAAATGGTTTTTCGAACACGACGCGGACCCACCCGTGGCTCTTGAGCAGTCCCGCCTCGGCCAGCCGCTCCATCGCGATGGGCACGGTATCCGGTGGCAACGCCAGGTAGAACACCCGATTCTCCGGCATGTTGTGCATGCGCTCCAACCGTCGGATGTACAGGGCCAACGCCTCATAATCTTGAGAACTTCCTTCATGCAAGGTCTGATAGTGAAGACACTCATCGCACCAGACGCGCAACTCTGATTCATTGCGCCAGCCCGCTTTCTCCAGACCTTCGAAGGCCCAGAGCCGAAACCCCTCTTCACCCATCTCGGGCAACGCGGCGCCGACGATCAGTGTGTTGCGAGTTTCCAGGATTCCCTGATCCCGCAAGTGATACAGCGCGGGCAGGAGCTTCCGACGCGTCAGATCGCCGGTCGCACCGATGATGACAAAGACATGGGGCTCAACCTGATGTTCCGACATCCGCAGTGTCCTCCGTGTGAACAGTCAACAGTCTCTTAGCATGATGATGAAACAGTCCGCCAGCGCTGGAGACCGTGGCGCATGAAGCGCGAAACGTGGGGCGGATTGGATCCCCGCCTCGTCTCGCTAATCCCGTCTATCCTGCTCATCGCGCATCGCTCACATCTCGCGCTTCCCGCGCCAGGCCGACTCCGATCACAGAGAAGACGGCTCCGTATTCTTGGAATTCCAACGCAACCAGCCTTGCCGGATGAAACACTTTTCGATCTCCACCGCAATGAACACGATAGACGAAAGCGCCAGGCACAGCAGCAGTTCGTCGAGATCGAGCGGCTCGGTCTTGAAGATCGGATTTAACGCCGGGATATAGATCGTGGCCATCTGCAGTGCGAAGGTCAACACCACCGCACCCAAGAGAGGGAGATTAGACCAGGGGCCGAGTTGGAAGAACGAAGCTCGCTCGGACCGAAGCGCGAGCACGTTGCCCATCTGCGACAGCGTCAGGACGGTGAAGACCATCGTCTGCCAATGGGCATGTCCCGTGCGGTAGGCCCAGGCCTGGGTAAGGAGTGTCACGCCACCCATGAGCAGACCCACCCAGATAATGTCCTGCCACATCCCGTGCGCGAAAATACTTTCGCGCGGCGGTCTCGGCGGCCGCTCCATGAGCCCTTTTTCTTCCGGCTCAACCGCCAGCGCCAGACCCGGCAACCCGTCGGTCACGAGATTGATCCACAAAATGTGAATCGGCAACAGCGGGATCGGCAATCCCAAAAAGGGCGCCAGAAAGATGGTCCATATCTCTCCCGAGTTGCTGGTCATCGTGTACTTGATGAACTTGCGGACGTTGTCGAAGATCCGCCGCCCTTCCCGCACTGCCGTCACAATAGTGGCAAAATTGTCATCGAGCAAAATCATATGCGCCGCTTCCCGCGCCACATCGGTACCAGCAAGTCCCATCGCGATTCCAATGTCGGCGCGCTGAAGCGCCGGGGCATCGTTCACGCCATCGCCGGTCATCGCGACGAATTCACCCTTGTCTTGCAACCCCTTCACAATCGTGATCTTCTGCTCCGGCGACACGCGCGCATAGACCCGGATCCCCTCCACTCGCGCCTCATACTCATCCAGGGGCAACTTCGCCAGCTCCCGCCCTGTCAACACAGAATGGTCGTCCTCGATGATACCCAGGCGCAGGGCAATGGCGCGGGCTGTCGCGGGATGATCGCCGGTGATCATCACGGGCGTGATGCCGGCCGATTTGCAGAGGGCCACCGCCTCCCTCGCTTCTTCCCGTGGCGGGTCCATCAAGCCAACCAGGCCTAGAAATGTCAGCCCGCGTTCGACGCTGTCGGGGGTGAGTTCTGCCGGCAGATCCGGCCAGGTCCGATAGGCCACGGCCAATACGCGCAAGCCATCCCCCGCCATACGGTCGGCTCGATCTAAAATGGTCGCAGGATCGAGCACGATCCGGGCATCGCCGGTTAACTGCCCATCGCACAAGGCCACGACCTGCTCGGGCGCCCCCTTGGTGAAGGCCACGACCTCCGAGCCCTCCCGGTGCAGGGTCGTCATGCATTTGCGGTCTGAATCGAACGGCAGTTCCGCCACCCGCGGCGCCTGCACCAGCAATTCAGCCTTCCCGTATCCTCTGTCTTCTGCTCCTTGAAAGAGCGCGACTTCCGTCGGATCGCCGATCATGTGGCCATCCTTGTGTCTGGTCGCGTCGTTGCTGAGCGCCAGGGCCTTCATCAACCAACGCCAGGACTCCTCCTCGCTTGTGGGGCCGCTCTCCGGCTGACCGCTCACAAAGAGTTGCTCCACTCGCATCTTGTTCTGTGTGAGCGTGCCGGTCTTGTCCGAACAGATGTAGGTGACGGAGCCCAGCGTCTCTACCGCCGGCAATCGGCGAATCAACGCGTGTTTCTGCACCATCCGACGAGCGCCTAAGGCCAGCGACACGGTCACCACTGCAGGGAGCGCTTCCGGGATCGCCGCGACAGCCAGACTCACTGCCGTCAGAAACATCAACACGACCGATTCGCCACGCAACACACCGACGGCAAACACGATGGCACAGATCGCCAAGGCCGCCAGGGCCAGCCGTTGCCCGAATCGCGCGAGCCGCTTTTG
>JAGXAR010000022.1 GCA_018971525.1 Nitrospirota bacterium | reverse complement strand
GACGCGCAGTTCTTTCACGTGGATGTGTCGCTGCCGCAGCGCTATTTTTACGACCGGCAGCTCTTTCCTCTCGTCCATTGCGAAGCGAACCTCACAGCCGCAGGCCGGATTCAGTCGATTCAGGCGCTGGAGTCTCCCTGGGACACGGGCTATGGTCTCCCTCCGCTCGCGATCATGGAACTGTCGCCGGATAATCCGTTGCCCAACCCGAATCATGGGGAGCGTGGCTCGCTCGTGGTGCGGATGGAGGGGGAGGAGCGTGTGTTGGAGGGCGATGATGCCGAGGTGATCCAGCGCCTCAACCAGCTGCTCGTGCGAGAGGACCCTGACATTCTATTGACGGACTGGGGCGACTCCTATCTTCTGCCTCGTCTCATGACCATGGCGGATCGGCTGCGCATCCCGCTCGCGCTGAACCGCGATCCCCATCGATCCGTCGGTACCAGGAAACCCCATTCGTATTTTTCGTATGGCCGCATCCTGTCCCATGCCGGTGCCCGCACGTTATCGGGACGGTTGCACCTCGATCGGCACAATTCCTTTGCGCTGGCGGAAACGGGTCTGGCCGGGCTCATCGAACAGGCCCGTGTCGCGAAGGTCGATTTGCAACAGATGGCCCGCACGACGACAGGGACGGGGATCACCTCGATGCAGCTCGAAACGGCTTGTCGCGACGGCCTGCTGATTCCCTATCGGAAGCAGGAGCCGGAAGCCTTCAAATCCGCGCTCGAGTTGCTGCAAACCGATCAAGGAGGATTGGTGTTCGCGCCGATCATCGGCTATCACGAACAGGTCGGCGAGCTGGATTTCTCCTCGATGTACCCCTCCATCATGACGCGTTTCAACATCTCGCCCGAGACGGTCAATTGCCGGTGCTGCCGCGCCGAGCCGGCCGCGCGGGTGCCGGAGATCGGCCATCACACCTGCCGCCATCGCCGGGGATTGGTGCCTCGCACGCTGGCCCCGTTGCTCGACAAGCGCGCGCGGTACAAACGGCTCCTGGCCGCTGCGACACAGCCGGCGGCGAGGGTCGTGCTCGATCAACGGCAAACGGCGCTCAAGTGGCTGCTTGTCGTCTCGTTCGGTTATTTGGGATACAAGAATGCCCGGTTCGGTCGGATCGAAGCGCACGAATCGGTCACGGCCTACAGCCGCGATATTTTGCTGCAGGCGAAAGAGATTGCGGAGCGCCGCGGCTACCGCATGCTCCACGCGATCGTCGATTCGCTCTGGCTCATCAAACCCGGTGCAGGTCGGGCCGATTATGACGCCCTCGCGCAGGTCATCACGGAGGAGACAGGACTGCCGATCAACGTGGAAGGGATCTATCGCTGGATCGGTTTCCTGCCCTCGCGCGTGAATCCCAAGATGCCGGTGCCGAACCAGTTCGTCGGGCTGTTCGAGCATGGCGGGATGAAAGTGCGCGGTATCGAACTACGCCGGAGCGATGCGCCGCAACTCGTCAAGCGGGCGCAAGCGGAGATGCTGCGCTGCCTGAGTGAGGCGCGGACGCTGGCCGAGTTGCGCAAACAGATTCCGCAGGCAGCAGAGATCGTCCGTATCTATCGGCGCTATCTCCAAGATGGTCACGCCACCGTTGAGGAACTGGCCATCACGAAATCGCTCTCGAAAGAGCCGCAGACCTATCGCCATCAGACCTTGTCGATGATTGCCGCGCAGGAATTGCTGGCTCGGGGCGTTCCACTGCAAGCGGGGGACACGATTCACTACATCATTACGGATGCCGATGCGGCCTGTCCTACTGACCGTGTGCGGGCTGTGGCTGGACTCGATGGGACCTGGAGCTATGACATCTTGGCCTATGACAACCTGCTTCTGAAGGCAGCCCTCGTGCTATTGACGCCCTTGGGCGTGACGGCGACCTCGCTGAACGAATCTACCGATCCTGCCAACCGCGCTGCGCAGGGCTTGCTCGATGGCGACCAAGCCAACCTATCATTGGAGGCGTAGCTGGTCGTTCAAACCTGTGCTTCCAGTCGGTGCCTGCCTTCAGCTAGCCTTTATCCAGAGCCAGTTTGCGCGGGGTTAGGAGGGGCATCCCTCTTGCTGATCTCCCCGTGGCTTCCATGTGCGCTGGAGAGGGTTTTACATGAAAAGGGGGATCCGATGGCACCAGTGTTGGAACTCGATCGGCAGACAGTCTCGTTTGTGCGGCAACTCGAAGAACAACGGAAGCTCGAAAAGACTCTTCTGGTCGAACGGGTTCGTGGAACGAAGGAAGGGCTGGAGTCGGTCTTCAGCGACATCAAGAGCCGTATGGGGGTGCTGGAGAAGCTGAACGGGTCGGCGAGTGCCAGCTGCATTGCGCCGATCGGCTGGAGCAAGCTGATCTTTACCGGAGCGGATAGTGTCTCGGCGCCGAACACCATCGGATTCGGCGATCGGGATGAAACACTGTGCAAGCTCGATCAGATCAAATACCTTGAAGACACGCACTATCTCAGGCTTGCTGCAAATCCCCACTACGTGGAGCATGTGCTGCCGAATAAGTCAGTCCAGGCTCGCGTCGGGGCGAATCCTTCGCTCTGGGATACGCTCGGGTATGTCCACGCGGGCTACATGACCCTGCTGCAGATTCCCGCCTCGTTGGAACCGACGACGGTGTCGATCATGTCGCGGGTGAACACCCTGTTTAATTGGGTCGAGGCAAACGCGGTCGGAGACGAGTGGTACGCCCATGTGTCGGCCGCCGCGAGGCTGTGGGTGACCTATGACGGCGAGTTTCGCCAGGCGCCGCCCGCCCAGTTCGTGAATCTCCTCGCCTCGCCAAAACAATTGCGGACGCATCAGGACATTGCGTCATGCGCGCCGAGCGCGGCATTGACGCTGCAAGTCTCCGCCTCGGCCGGCAGCGGCACGACGATCAGCGTGTATGAATCCATTGAACTCGTCGCCACTACCCCGAACGGCCATGCCTACCTTGACGGCATATTTTCCTGGGAACCTCTGGCAGTGCAACTGCGCGAAGGGTGACGGCTGTTGAAAAGGGTCTTCAGATTCGTTCTCGCATCGATCAAACCCTCAACGTGCCAGAAGCGTACGTTGAGGGTTCTCGCTTGCTGCGACCTTGCCGGACAGCCATTTTGAACATTCCTGGGGAGATGAGTGGTCGAGGATGGTCCTCTATGAATAGAGGGTGCGCACGATTTCAGTCGTATTGAAGAGCATCGTGTTGAGGCGCGTATACACCGCGTGGCCGAAATAGTGGTCGCGCACATTGGTTGACCCGGTGGAATCTTTGTAGTCGGCGAGAATCCCCAGCCCCTCACTCGGGATACGGACGGCACGGCGTGCACATTCGAGCCAACGTTCGAATCCATCAAACGGCTCGACCATTTCCCACACGGCTTTGTTTGCTGCTTTCGCCTCATCGGTCGCCGGCACGGCATCGCTGCCGGCCACGGCCAGCTCCTGGACATAATCTCCGCCCCACGCGATCGGCATTTCCATTGTGATCTGGGGCAACTCCATCTTCGAGAGCCAGGTCTTTCCATCGGTCCGAAGATTTCGATGGTTGACGATGTGCAGCAGTTTGCCTAACCCGGACGGGTCCCACCCGTAGCGTACCGGCATGCCGAACGTGACGACGTCCAGCGTCGCTCCATTGAGAAGGGTGCCGTTCGACAGCAACGGAGCGACACGTTGGACCGTCGAGGTGATATCTGGTCGATTGACCTGCGAGGCGGAAGCCGCCAAGAGGTCGAGCAGCCGTGTCCTGCTATTGGTCGAGGTCGCACATAAGAGGTTCGAGACGAGGGCGAGGACAAGCCCGCCCTGCCCATGCGCCTGCACGAGGATCCGATCTCCTTGGCCCAGCTTGTGGGTCTCGCTCCAGTCGCGAAGACGTCCGAGCATCGAGACGGCTGCCATGGCACGGCCCAGATGATGGTGTTCACAGGACCAAAGCTCGCGGACGCAATGGATGGGACGATCCAGGCCACGGTTGAGCAACTGTTTCAGCAGCTCCACATAAGCGTTTGTGAAATTCCCGGCATCCCCGATCTGTTCATCGAGCAGCCTCTTGGTGGCGTCGTCGTTCGCGAGCGGTGGCTTCAACCCGCCGGGCAGCGGTGCAATGCCATTACTGCTGTCGCGCATCAGCGCCAATAAGGCATCGAGGCCCGCCACGCCGCGCGAGTAGCCACGCTTGAGCCCGCCGAGTTCATCTAACCGTTGTGCACCAAAGATATCGGTTCCCATGATGGAGCCGTGCAGCAAGACGATGAGGCGGACACCAGCTTGCGAGAGGCGCCTGCCGAGGGTCGCCATTGCTTCCTGTCCGGGAGGCGATTCCGGCAGGGCAGCCGGGGTGACCTCACGAATGGTGAGCCGCTCGCCAGGATTTTTTCGTGACATCTCGTCGTGCTGGAAACTGTTTTCGATCGGCATGGGGGAGTTACATACCCGATGTAAGTGACGGACTGCAACGGAAGATTCGCAGGATCCTGAAAAAGTCCGCCAGCATCGTTCTCGCTTCGCTCAGAGGCTCAACGTTGAGGGGGAAATTCTCGGAGGTCGGAAACACTATCGGGGCTTTTCCGTTCGCCAAGGCACATTGCAAGGGCGAACAGCCCACACGAAGTGCGGATTGTACCTCCTCGCCACTTCCCTCGCTGCGGCCTTGCCGGACGGCTTTTTTAGCATCCTCTGGCTATTTTGACACCAGCACCATACTAAGATTCCAACGGTAAAAACCGAGTTTTTCTGCAGCCTGTCATAGGGAAGATTGTTTAGCGAATCACTGTCGGGGTGAGTTCGAGGCGGTCGGGCGCTGGTTTGGGCTGGATCTGGCTCTTCGGCATGACGGCGGTCGCGCTGCAGGTCTTGGCGTCCTCGTCGATCTGGCGATCCACGATCTTTACACCTTGGAGGTATTCCTGGACGATTTCTTCCCTGGTGAGTTCGGTGTCCTGTTCCGTTTCCCGGCCAGCCCGCTCGCGAACTCGGTCGACCATGTGTTCCTTGACCATCACACGGATTTGTTTCGCGAGATCGGTTCTGGCTGAGAGTTCCGACACCCGCTGGCAGACCATCTTGCCTTTACTCAGATCCCCCTGACCCTTTCCGATAAGGTACTGTTCCGTGGGGTAGTGGCCACCGTTTTCCGCGAAGGAGGTCCTGGCGCCCGCTTGTCCGTTCTTCAGTTCACCTCGTTCGGTTTGCTGCAGTTGTGGGAATGACCGCTCGGCATGTTGGCTTACCGGAGGCGATCCGTCGCCTGACTCAGCCAACGTGACACCCGCCGACCACAAGCAGGATAGTGCAAGCAGGCCGCAATAAATGGGTATGAAGACCATCCTGCCGTTCACGAGTTACCTTCCTCCCCCTCTGCCGCCCCCATGACCGCCACCCTCGCTATGACCCTCGCCGTGGCTCCCACCGTTGAGCCCTCCGCCTCCCTGCATACGAGGCGCAATCTGATGGGGAACCCGTGGAGCTTGGGGTTGGATTTGCTGGTAGATCTGGTTGATAGTCGGAGGCTGTCCTGTCTGTGGCGGCTGCAAAAACTGTTGGAGCGCTCGTGCCGATCTGGAATTTGGCGGCGCACCGTTAGAGGGCGGTAGCAGTGGGTTCAACTGGCGGATGTCCGTCAAGTTCCGTGAACCGGTCCTGGGTGTCCACTGGCCTGCTGGTGGTTGGTTGCCGATCTGCGGCGGAGTGGTTGGGGTGGTATGGGAGATTTCGTTTAGCGTCAATGGAGCTGGTCGCGACCCGGGTTGAGATACGATCTGGTGGTTCGGCATCGTCTGCTGCGCGGTTCTAGGCGCAGGAGGAGAGGATGGTTGTGGCGGTGACGGCGGCGGCGGTCTCGTGGTAATCACTTGTTGTGCCGCGAGGACATGGGGGCTTGTGGGGTATAAATCGCGTGCGATGTTCAGGAGTGCCTGGGTCTGGGACAGTCCCACCCAGGGGTAAGAATAGACAACCGGCGAGACGAGGATCCAATCCGTCCAGGCCTGAGAAACCATGGCATTCGATTGTACCCGATTCAAGATATCTTGGCGCTGCTGGGCCGCCTGCTGTGTCTGCTCTGCGGTCGATGCCTGTGCCAGGGCCTGATTTGCCGCGTCGAGATCCTGCTGCAGTTGGTCATTTTCCTGTTGCAGCGCGACGAGTTGAGGCCGGGCGTCCTCGTTCTGCCGCAAGGCCGCAACGGCAAGGCCCAGTTCTTCCGTATCGACCTGGGCCACAAGATCCGTTCTGACAATGATGGTGTCCCCGTCGAGCGCCGTGGTGTTGTCTTGCTCTAGGACAAGGACCAACCCAGCGGTATAGGTTCGAATTTCGTCTTTCGTCACATCCAGACCGTCCACGATCGTGACGCTTTCGAGATAGGTCGCGACCTGTTCCAGGGCATTTCGTTTGGCCGCTTCGGTGGCCAGGCGGATGGCGTCTTCTCTGGTGTCACGGTTTCCCATCCGGTGTTCCCCCTGGGCGGTCACGACTCGGACCTCTGCCGGAGTAACTGCTGGCCAGATAGACAGAATGACAAATAGAGTGAAGGGGCTCAGGCTCGGCGATGTGATGAGCGGGAATGGCAGTTGGGTGATAGTATGCCGAGGAGAGATCTGTGGCATCGCTCTCACCTTCTGGACAGGACTGACGCACCAGGGGCCGATTCGTTGACACCAGACAGGCTAAGGTTAAGGATAACACTGACATCGACCGTTATGCCAGGAGCGGTACCAACCGCATGAACCCTGATGAATCAGGCTGGCGAGGCCTTACCTCCCTTGCCTTGGCGGAAAACGACATGGTAGCTTAGAAGCCCCTTGGAATAGTACAGAAAGGACTGATCTGTGCACACGTCAATCAGCCTGGCTCGCGGATGGTCGATTCGGATACTGGCCGTATCCATTTTCTTGCTCTGTCTGGTCCTTCCGAGAGATGCGACAGTCGCAGCCTTGTCGGCGACGGCGGAGGCTCCTGCCTCAACGGTTCCGACCGAGCACGTGATTCTTTTCGTCCTCGAAGGATTCGGCCAGGACTCCCTGAAAGGCGGCACGATGCCGACCCTCAGCCGGTTGATCAAGGAAGGGTCTGTCACCTGGTCTGCCACGGCGGTGAAGCCCGCGTTGCGGTTGCCGACCATGGCGTCATTGTTTACGGGAATGCCGGTCGAGAAACACGGCATTACCTGGAACACCTTTGAATTCAGCCGCGGCTATCCTCGCGCCCCGAGCGTGTTCGACTATCTCGATTTAAGCGGGGGACGCGACAGCGCGATTTTCTTCATGGACGAATCGCTCTATCAGCTGGCGAGACCCGAACCATACACGGATTACCAGATGTGCGGGCCACTGAAGCCCGAGTGCAGCACGGAACGAATCGTGTCCTACATCCGTCAATATTTCAAGAAAGCTTCCAGCGGCCATGGCTACGGACATGCCATTCTTTCGCTGCCGCATTTCCTGGTCGTGCATCTTCCTGAAGCGGGTCGAGTGGGTGCGACACGAGGCTGGACCTCGAAAGAGTATCGAGACGCGCTTCGCACGGTGGATAAGGCCATCAACTCCGTGTTGGATATCTATAAAGAGCAGGGGCTGACCAAGCGGACAACCCTGTTCGTGACATCGCTCAGTGCCGAAGGCAGGGATGCGAACCAGGAGCAGACGGACGCGGCCGTTCCGATGGTGCCCTGGATTGCCTCGGGGGCGGGGATTAAACATGGTCATGCGATTCATCAACCGGTCTCTATTTTAGATACCGGCGCCACGGTGATGAGGACGTTGGGATTACAGACACATACCGAATGGGAGAGTCATGCCGTGGAAGAAATCTTTCAGGCCGCCTTTGTCGAGGCCCCAAAGGAATCGAACTTGCAATAGGTAAATGATGCAGCATGTTAAGTGGTACATAATTTGTGGTCTGGTCGGAGGGTTGCTGGACTCTTCGGGGATGGTCTCACCGACCGAGGCCGGTCCCCCGCCTGCCTATACGCAGGAGCATGCCATTACCATCGACGCCACCACCATTGATCCTCAGACCTGGTGGCAAGTGCCCGGCGTCACCCCGTCCATCTATTCCTCGGACCCCGAGTCCATGGACGCTTACAAGACGACCGAGTCCCGTGCCCTCAAACTGAAGCCCGGCAAATATAAATTTGGAACTTTTACGTTTGATTTTCCGTTCACGGTAAACTTGGATGGGAAGTTGGAGTATTCCCACTCGCTCGATCAATGTGTGGAGGGACGAGCGACCCAGACCTTAACCATCCGCTGCAGCCGGACCTATCCGCACGGCGGCCAGCGCGATCAGTACTATCAGTAGAGGAGCGGCACCAATGGCTCAGGCGCTTGATGATTTGTTAGAAGCACTCGAGGATGTCGACGACTCGACCCGCGAGGAGGCATCCAAGGCACTTGCCGAACTTGCCGATCCCGCTACATTGGACGCGCTGGTCGGTGCCTGTGAAGACGAGTATTGGGCTGTGCGGGCCCATGCGGGACGGGCCGTGGCCAGGATCGGGGGGGCGAAGGCAGTCGAGGCGCTCATCGTCCTCTTTAACGATTCCATTATGGATGTGCGGAACGACGCCGTGGCTGCCATGACCTCGATGGGAGCCGCAGTGGTTGATCGTCTGATCACCGCATTGAAGGATGAGCGGTGGCGTGTCCGCGAACATGCAGCGAAAACTTGTGGGGAAATAAAGGATCGGAGAGCGGTCGAGGCCCTCATGCTTGTCTGTCGCGATCGCGATGGCGCCGTGAAGAGTGCGGCGGCAGAGGCGCTGGGCAAGATCGGCGATGCGAGGGCAATCCCTGCCCTGCTCAAACTATTCCGTGATCCTTCGAAAACGGTGCGAGAAACGGCCGGAACTGCACTCATCTCTATCGGCCAGCCTTCCGTCGATCCATTGATCGAGTGTCTCAAGGATAAAGATTTTGTGGTCCGGTGCCATGCCGCCCGCGCCCTCGGCGGGATGACCACCGACTATCAAATCGGCCGAACCTGGGTGCGGGATTCTAAAGTCGTCGACGTCCTGATTGCCGCTCTGAAAGATCCGGATCGGGCCGTCCGCGAAGATGCCACGATCGCCCTGGGCCAGATCGGCGATCCACGTGCCATCGATGCCTTGATCGAGGCGATGAAGGATGGCGTGGTGAAGCGGCATGCCATTGCATCGCTCGGCATGATCGGCGACCCTCGCGCCTTGCCTCCGGTGCTTGATGCGTTGAAGGGGAAAGGTATTCGGCAGGATGGGACTCCGACTCCCGGCTGTATCGTCAGCGAAGACGCCTTTATCAAAGAAGCGGCGGCAACGGCTCTGGGCCAGTTCCGTGATCCGCGCGTCATCCCCGACTTGATCATGCTGTTGAAGGATGGCGTCTTGCGCGAAAAGGCCAGCGCCGCCCTGGCCACCATCGGTGATACGGCGATTGAGCCGTTGATTGCGTTTCTCTACGACCCGAAGGCGTCCGAAGTCGCCAAAGAAGGGGAGCGGGTGCTTTCCTATGCGTCGGTCCGCCTCACGGCAAAAGATGCCTTGCGGCAATTGACGCTTGAGACACTTGAAAAGTTGGGGTGGATGCCGGCGCCGGAAGACGTCACGGTTAATTCGAGTGTGGTCGACAATGCGCGGGTGGACATGCCCCTCGGCGATACCGGCCGATTTGGCCCTTCCGGTGATTTTGCCCAAAACGGGTAACAGAATCGAATAACATCGGTTGGATAAGTCCTCCCCGTGATCGAGGTTAGGCATGGCGGACGCGGTAGCCGAACAGATTGCTGCGCTCAAGGACGAGGATTGGGCGATTCGTGAAGAGGCCGCCACGATGCTCGGCGCGCTTCGGGATCCGAGGGCCGTGGTGCCGTTGGTCTCCGTGCTTCGTGATGGCGATCGTGCGGTTCGCGACGCGGCTATCGCCGCCCTCTTGGCCATCGGTGAGCCAGCCGTGACGACGCTGGGCGCCTGCCTCTCTGATCCAGCCCTCACGGTTCAAGAATCGGCTTCGTCGGTATTGGCCGCGATTGCCGATGCACGAGTCCTTACCCAGCTGATGGCTGCACTCAAGAGTCCCGATTGGATCGTCCGTATGCATGCGGCGAAGGCATTGGGTCGGATTAAAGACCCTGGAGCAGTGGCGCCCCTGGTGCCGCTGTTGCAGGACAAGGTGAAAGCCGTGCGCGAGGAGACGTCGACAGCCCTCGCGGCCATTGGGGAAGCGGCCCTGTCGTCTCTGCTCGCCGCGCTGACCCATGCTGAATGGCTGGTGCGGTTACATGCGGTTGAAGCCTTGGGGAAAACGCGGTCTCCCGAGGCTGTAGACCCGCTGTTGTCGGTACTCTTCAACGATCATGACAGGGCGGTTCGGGAAGATGCGATTCGCGCGCTGGGTCAGATCGGAGATGGGCGCGCGGTGGAGTTTCTCGTGACCGTAATGAAAGAGCCGGGGCTGCGGCCGCTGGCGGTTGAGGCGCTAGGCCAGATCGGTGATCGTCGGGCGGTGCCGGTGCTGATCGATGTGCTCGAAGGAGTGGATCGACCGGCGGTTTCGCGAGCGATCGAGGGATGCGGCGATCAGTGGGATGAAGAAATGTTGACGTTGGGTGCGGCCGTCAGAGCGTTGGGCGCCATCCGAGACGAGGCGGCCGTGCCGTCGCTCATGAAGGCGCTTCGACATACGGTGACGCGAGCGGAAGCCGCGGTCTCATTGACTCAATTCGGTCCCGCGGTGATTGCGCCGTTGTTGGCCGTGCTGGCACGCGAGTCGGATGACAACATCCGTTATCATGTCAAAGACACGTTGGCGAAGGTGGGCTGGCGATCTGGTCGTGTGTAGCCAGCTGCTGAGAAATGTCCTCTAGCATCGTTCTCGCCTTGCTGGAAGACCATGATCCACATCCTGCCGGTCATGCGAGAGGTTGTGGTGACTGGCTGAGAGGGCTTATCCTCATAGTTGTTCGCCAGCCTGCTAGGCGCAGGTTGTTCGGGTGACGGAATTGCTCCATGGCAAAGGAAAGTATTGAAACGTTGGTCTCCGAGCTCGTCCATGAAGAGGACTGGCGACGGATGCGGGCGACGGCAGCCTGCCTGTCGGGCGGGCCGCGCGCGGTGCAGGCGTTGGTGCAGGTCTTGGAGACCGGCTCCCCGTCGTTGAAAGCCGAGGCGGCGGCCATGCTGGCGCGGGTGAACGATCCTCAATGCGGCGTGCCGTTGGTCGGCTTACTCCGCGATGAGGATGAGGCTGTCCGCAAGGCCGGCGCGTCAGCCTTAGAGCACATGGCGGGGGTCCTTGATGAGGCGACCGCAGCGGCGCTGGCCTCGCTGCTCTACACATCGAAGGACGAGGAGATTCGCGTGGCGGCTTCGCAGTTGTTGGGGGTCATACCGAACGCGATCGCGCCACTCTGCGAGATGTTGACCCACCAGGACCCAGAAGCGCAGGTCATGGCTGCCAAGATGCTGGACCATCTGCTCGATCCCCGTTCGGCGGACGCGTTGATCAATGCGATGGGGCAGGCAGCCGTTCGCGACATTGCCGTGCAGACCCTTAAAAAACTGAGTGCGATTCGTGAGCGCATCGACGAGGTGTTTGATGCGCTTCGCGCGATTGAGGAGTTGAGCGAACGGGAAGAGGCTCGCATGAGCACCGTGATCAAACTTCTGGCCATCGGGCGTCCGAGCGTGGAGATTTTGATCGAGTATCTGGAAGACGACGATTGGCTGGTACGTGAAGCGGCTGCCGATTTGCTGGGGAAGATCGGCGATGTACGTGCGGTCGAGCCCTTGATGCAGCGGCTGCGGGTCGATAAAGATACGGGAGTCAAAGAGCTGGCGATGAAATCATTGGGGTTGATCGGCGATGCCCGACCCGCCCAACTCTATATCGAGGCCATTCCGATTCGCCCCTTGAGGGTCTATGCCATGGAAGCCTTGGCCAAAGTGAAAGATGTGGACGTGTTGCGGCCGTACAAAGAGCTGTTCGATCGGTTGAGGACGGACCGAGACGGCCTGGTCGCGTACAACTCCGGGTTGATCGCTGACAAACTGGAGGCGCTCGACGGGACGCCTGTCGGGAGTCAGGGAGGGCAGGACGAAGATGAGTGACGATGTGCAGGCTGAACGGATCGAACAACTGATCGGGGCCCTGCGGGACGACAATGAGGCGCTCCGCGATCATGCGATTGCCAGTTTGAGTCAGGTGGGTGAGGAGGCGGTGGGGCCGCTGATCGGGCTTATGGCGGATGAAGATGTCCTGATTCGGGAAGCGGCGACCAGCGCCATTGTGAGGATCGGTCCGTCGGTCGTCGATCCGTTGATCGAAGCCTTGGAGGACGATGAATGGGCGATTCGCGAGCAGGCGGCGTCGGGATTGGGGAAGCTGAAGGATCCTCGGGGCATTGATCCCCTCGTGAGGGCGCTCAAGGACAAAGATGGCGCGGTGCGGACCGCTGCCGTGTGGGCCCTTGAGCGTATCGGCGATGCGCGCGCGGTGCCCGGCTTGATCGAGGCCCTGACCGATAACACCGTGCGCGAAGACGTGGCGCGCGTGCTGAAAAAGATTGGCGATGCGCGGGCTGTGGATGCCTTGATCGATGGACTGCTGGGGAATAATTGGATGGTGCGTCGCCATGCGGCCGAAGCTTTGGGCAAGATCGGCGATGTCCGAGGAGCCGGCCCATTGATCGAATCGCTCAAGGATGAAGACTGGCTCGTACGGCGGAATGCGGCGGAGTCGCTCGCGCGGCTCGGGGCGAAGGAGGCCATCGACCCCTTGCTTCCGCTGCTCGAAGATGAGAATACGATGGTGCAGGAAACGGTAGAAGGTGTGTTGGCAAGTCTCGGATGGAAAGCGAAGCCGTAATCTTTATTTCGATGTAAAGGATACACATCATGGCGGATGAAGCTCCTCCAAAGTTAATTCAGATCGGTCCGAAGGGCGGCGCAAAGAAGGATGGATTCAATCTCGTCACGGAACGAGTTGTCGCGGTGAATCCTGAGGCGAAACAACTCGAAGTCGAACTGTTGGCCTACGATGGTAAGACAGTCGTATTGGACGTTGATGACGAGGCGCTTGAAGAGCTGAAGCAGCTCAAGGTGGGAGATGGTGCCACGATCCGCGTCGTCGAAGAAGGGGGGCGACGGATCGCCAAAAGCTTCCGGATTCGTGCAAAGGATCCCAATGCGGCGCGCGCTGACGCGATGCTCTTGGATCTCAAGGACAGCCACTGGCTCAACCGAAAATATGCTGCTGAGGTCTTGGGTGAACTAAAAGAAATTCGAGCCGTGCGGCCGTTGGTCGATGCATTGGCGGATGAAGTCGGGGATGTCCGGCAGCGTGCTTATGACTCGTTGATTAAGATCGGCGGCCCGGCGGTGTCATCGCTCGTGCCCTTGCTGGTGTCGGAGGAGGATGAGGTCAGACAGTCCGTGACGGAAATCATCCGTAAAATCGGAAAGCCTGCCGTCGAGCCCTTGGCCACGGCACTCGCCGATGCCGATGACCGTCTGAAGACACGGGTGATGAAGGTGTTGGACCGGATGGGCTACAAACCGAAAGTCAAAGATGAGACCAAGACCGAGGCGCCGCGACTCACGTAACTTCGGTGGTTATGAGGAGGCTGGGGAAGGAGCCTTGCTCGGCCTCCCGACAGAAATGTGCCGGAAGCCAAAGGCTGCGACCCGGTCGGACTCGTAGACATTGCGCAAGTCGAAGAAGATGGGCTGGCGTAAGAGAGCTTTCAGTCTGTCGAAATCGAGGGTTCGGAACTGGTTCCATTCGGTCATGAGGATCAACGCGTCCGCCCCTTCTGCGGTTTCATAGGCATCCTTGCAGGGGATGAGGCCGGAGATCATACGACAGGCCTCTTCTAGCGCGGCGGGATCGTAGACGCGAACCGTGGCGCCCTGTTTCATGAGTTCCTGCGCGATGGCCAGGGCCGGCGCATCCCGTAGGTCGTTCGTATTGGGCTTGAAGGACAACCCCAACATCCCGAACGTCTTCCCCTTCAGTTCCCCGACCGACCCTTTGATCTTTTCAACCATCCGGGCGCGTTGCTGTTCGTTGACGAGGGCGGCGGCGCTTGCGATCTGCATGGGGTAGCCGACTCGCTCCCCGGTCTGTACGAGGGCGGCCAGATCTTTCGGGAAGCACGATCCGCCGAACCCCGGTCCTGCATGGAGAAACTTCGATCCAATCCGGTTATCCAGCCCCATCCCTTTCGAAACCATCTGCACGTCGGCGCCCACCCGTTCACAGACTGTCGCGATTTCGTTGATGAACGAAATTTTGGTGGCGAGGAAGGCGTTGGAGGCGTACTTGATCATTTCGGCGGTCGGGATGTCCGTTACGACGAATGGAGTTTCAAGGAGGTACAGCGGCCGGTACAGGTCCTTCATGATCGCAATTGCCTGCTCGCTGTCCGCACCGATGACAACCCGGTTTGGTCGCATGAAATCTTCGATGGCGGACCCTTCACGAAGAAACTCCGGGTTGGAGACAATGTCGAATCGGAACTTGCCTGATTGATTGGCATTGATCACCTCACGCAGCTTTTCCCCGGTCCCCACCGGAACAGTCGACTTGGTGACGATGACCTTGTACCCGGTCATGGTTCTGGCGATGCCGCGGCCGACTTCTTCTACGTACGACAGATCGGCTGATCCGTCCGGTTTCGGCGGGGTTCCGACCGCAATGAAGATGGCGAGGGCCTTGTCGACGGCTTTGGCGACGTCGGTGGTAAAGCTGATTCGGTTCTCTCGAATTCCTTTGGCCACGAGCTCCGTGATCCCCGGCTCATAGAAGGGGACATCGCCCTTCTCAAGCCTGGCGATCCGTTTGGCGTCGGTATCCATGCAGGTCACGTTGACGCCGAACTCAGAAAAGCAGGCTCCTGTTACCAACCCGACATAGCCGGTTCCAATCACACTGATATGCATGGGCTCCTGTCCTCCTATAGCCAAGAACGAACTTCGCCGAGTATAGCAACGGTATCGGTGGTGAGCAACGAAGTTCTAGAAAGTCGTTTTCATCGGTTGGAGCCGCCTGATTCGCTCATTGACAGGTGTACGAGGGCTGAGTACTATTTGCCCCTTCAATCGGACGGATCCTGTCGTATGGCGATTCAAAGTGGACCCCTTCAGCGACCTCTCGCCGTCATGATGTGCCGGACATTGTGCACGATCAGTCCGGACGCGACACTGCTGGAGGCAGCCCGGCTGATGCGTGACGCGAAGGTCGGCGCATTGCTGGTGCAGGAGGGTGACTACTACAGTGGGCTAGTCAGCGAATCGGACTTGGTTCGCAAGGGGATGGCCGAAACGCGTCCGGCACAAGAGACATTGGTCCGTGCCGTCATGAGCAGGCCGCTGTTGTCGATCGATAGTGCGAGTTCGGCTCACGAGGCGAGTGATAAAATGGCGGAACATGGGATTCGGCATCTGGCGGTTTCCGACGAGGGACAGATCGTCGGGATCATCTCCGTCCGCGATCTTTTACGCTACTTCAAAAACTGGGGCGGTCTGTGATCGACCGGTGGCGCGGGGCAGTGCCGGATCGTCTCCCTACCAGGTGTGATATTTCCGCATGATGTTTGTGAACCGGTCGACTCATACCCCTCGCTGGTTTCTTCTGATGACGGCGCTGGTGACTGGAGCGGTGGTCATGGCGCTCGAAATTTTGGGAAGCCGGCTTTTGGCTCCCGTGTTCGGAAACTCCCTGTTTGTCTGGGGCGCATTGATCGGAGTGATTCTTGCCGCCATGAGTGGCGGGTATGCCTTTGGCGGCTGGGTCTCCGACCGGTACCCAGGCGCACAGGTGCTGGCGGGCCTGTTGCTGTTCTCTGGATGTTGGACGTTTCTGATCGCGTGGCTTGGCCAGCCGGTGCTCTTTAAGGTGGCAGGGATAATCGAGGATCCACGGTGGGGGCCTTGTATCGCCGCGGCGCTGCTCCTGGGACCGCCGGCCTTTGGCCTAAGCGGCGTGCTGCCGGCCATGTTGCGATTGGCCGTGTCAGACCTTGAGTATCTCGGCCGGCATACCGGCCGCATGATCGCGCTCTCGACCATGGGGAGTTTAGTGGGAACATGGGGGACGGCCTTTTTCTTTCTGTCCTGGATCGGCAGCCAGGCGCTTGTCGCGTGGCTCGGCGCCATTCAAGCGGGGCTTGGTCTCTGGTGGTTGATAAGGGGGACGACCACAAGGCCGCTGGTGATCGGCCTGCTCTTCCTATGCGTCGGAGGCCTGGGGGCCGGTGCCTTGTCTCCGATCCAGATGTTGAAGGCTCCGGTCTATCAGGAAGATAGCCCCTACCAACAAGTACGAATTCGTGATGACGATCTTTTCCGCTACCTCGTTTTGGACCGGACCTTCCATGCGGTTATGTGGAAAGCGGATCCTGTCTCCCTGTTTCTCCCCTATAGTCAATTGATGGTCGCATCGCTGGCTTTGGTGTCCGAGCCGAAACGAGGTCTGATCCTTGGGCACGGAGGCGGGTCGCTGGCGAAATGGCTCGCCCATCGATGGCCTGAACTCGAGCTGGACGTGGTCGAGTTCGATCCCGTCGTCGTCCGCATGGCCGAAGAATATTTCTCCTATCAGCCGCCTCCCCGGCATCATGTGTATGTTCGAGACGCCCGGGTTTTTCTGAATTCCACGGAGCGGACGTACGATCTCATTTGGGTCGATGCGTTTGCCCGCCACATGGTTCCGTTTCATCTGACCACGACAGAGTTTTTCTCTGAGTTGCGTGCCCATCTGACGCCGAATGGAGTTCTCGCGGTCAATCTCGCGTCGTCGGGTGAGGGTGGAGATCTTTTACGGGCCAATGCGGTCGTGCAGACGATGAGACGGTCGTTTCCCAACGTGGAGTCTTTCGCGGTCAAGGGGCCATGGAAGCCCGCTCAGACGCGATCGGAGAATTTGATTTTTTTTGCCGGCGCACCGCTTGAGCAACACACGCTCACCACCATTGTGGATCAGGTAAATAGATTGGTTGAGCAACAGCGTCTTCCTTCCGAGGCCATTGCTCTGTTGACTACCCATCGCAAGCAGCCCTGGGAAGCAGGCGTCGTGTTAACCGACGACTATGCGCCATATGATCTCTTGATCGGGTCCACGGTCCAGGAGACGGAGCCTGAGCCAGGGGTCAAGCGCTAAGTTATTGAAATGATTGTGACTAGCTTGTTGATGCGAGCGTCTGCATGGAAGGCAGACTTCGGGAAAGGGCTAGATTAACGTTCTTGCTTCCGTTTTCGTCGCTGTGCTATAAGGTTGCCTCTCGAAGAGAATACATGCTGCTACGATATGATTGGCACAGGCAGAGAAGTAGTTGTCAGCAAGGTCAAGGCTCCCAGGGCTTGGCGGTAGTTATTTACCAACCTAATCACATCTCTTCTTCTTTCTTAAGGAGGTAGGTCATGGGCAAGACGATGTTAGGGGTCTTCTTCGGCCTCGTGATGGTCGTGGCTGGGGCGTCTGCAGCGTTTGCGCACCAGGCAGGCGGAGTCGAAGTCGGAGACTTGGAGACTGGGTCTGTCGTGGGTCAGTCGTTCAAAGAATTGGACGTGGATGCTGAGTTGTATGCCCTCGAACTTGGCAGCATAAAGACCTGGTATCCGCCGGTCACCGTGATCGATTTCAAGGTACGGCCCGGACGCCCGGTTCTCTTGAAAGTCACGAACAATTCCTCGACAGAGCACGGCTTCTGGTTGACTGATAATACGACTCAAGCGGCGCCGACGGTGGTGAATGCAAAGGTGGTACTCAAGCCTGGGGAGACGAAATTCATTGGTATTCCCACCAGCGATTTGTTCTATGCGACGCAAGGAAACACGTTGAAGTATCGCTGCCACCTTCATCCTGCTCATGTCGGCGGCACACTTCTCATGATCAAGTAACTTGATCGCACGAGAGTATGTGAATTGATAACGCCCCCGTCGCTTTTCAGTGACGGGGGCGTTATGTTTCCAGACTCTCTTTGTCTCTAGGCCTCTTCTTCAGCTTGACAGTCTTCCCCTGCTTCAAGCGGAATGTTTTGTGCCCCTCTGAGTTCTCCTGCCACGATCAACAGCAAGAAATGGCTCAAGGTTGGTATCGTCTCACGCCGCTCATTCACAATGGTGTGCATATCAACGATCATTTCATCCCCGTCCCACTGAGTCTCGTTGATTACCCAATAGTGACTGGCTGCATCGGGAAACTGACGAACCACAAACGTTTCAATGATGGTTACCACGTCGCCGCTACTGGCCTGGCCTAACGCAGGTAGGGTGAGGATTCCGCAGAGCACGCCCATGATGACCCATCGATGCTGCATGCTTCACCTCCGTGCTAGTGGAGAGAAAACACCGGCGGCTTCCGTGAGAAGACAGGAAGCCGGACCGTCATTCAGCACGTCATAAATAACTCTACTCCTGGCAGGGGAGGGAAATCTAGGAGTTGGCTGTTATAAAGTCATAGGGAAAAACAGGAAGGCCCTGCTTCTCACGAGAAAAGCAGGGCCTTCGTTGTTGAGCCACGAGCGATGATTAGTTGCGCACGCCGCTCCAGACTTTCGCCGCATCGATCGTCTTATCCGGGTTGAGCGTCTTCGCTTTTTCAAGCAGGACTTCCGTCGTCTCCGGATACGCCGGATCTGCAATGCAGCAATTGTCGACTGGGCAAACGGCGGCGCACTGTGGTTCGTCGAAGTGTCCGACGCACTCAGTGCAGCGGTCGTGCGTAATCACATAAATACTATCGCCGACTCCCTGGCCGTCGCCGACATGGTTGCCCTTCGTTTCCGCGTCGCTGCGAGTTTCAAAAATCGCCTCGTTCGGACATTCGGGCAGGCAGGCTCCACAGGAGATACATTCATCGGTAATCAGCAGCGCCATGACCCTCGCCTCCTTCTCACTACAAATAGAGACACGCACGGTTGACAAGTCCGCCCCGTCACGACATGATGCCTGCCGCGACGTGAACGCCATTCTAGTCTGCCGCTCTTTTCCAAGTCAACAGAACGGCACCTGCTCAGAAGGCCTAGATTCCCTGTGTTGATGGGCCTTTGGGCCCAGGGAGTCGTAACGATCCGTGACATGGAATGTCTATGGGCATCTTACCGGTGAGCGATCGGGACCAAAAAAAGAAGCGTATCATCACGCTCGTCCTCATGGCGGTTTTCTTGATGAGTGCCTCGTTCTTTTTCATCGATCGCAAAGACGAGACCATCATCATCGTCTCTTTCCCGAATGGACGTGAGCTCGAAACGGAAGTGGCGGATACGCCAGAGAAGCTGCTCTTCGGTCTGGCCTTTCGCGAGACGTTGCCACTGAATGGTGGAATGCTTTATATCTTCGAGTCGACCGGCCAGAACCACGTCTGGACCAAGGAGTATCGGTTTCCAGTCGACATGATGTGGATTGATGAAAGCCATCATATTGTTGGGCTCAAGGAAAATGTCGCTCCCTGCCGGGCAGATGACTGCCCCAAGTATAGTTCCGCTCCGGAAGCGGTCCGCTACGCGATTCAAACAGAAGCCGGCTTCATCCAGCGAGAAGGGATCACGGTGGGCCTGGAGTTGAAATATACACTTCGGATGTAATATGTGCCGAAGTATTGCTGACAAGCATGAAGGGAGGAGTTCGTACATCATGCTAGAGGGGTTTCAATCCGTTGCCCTGGTCGACGAATTACCGCCCGGGCAGTCAAAAGTCGTCATGGTGAACAATCGCGAGATTGCCCTTTTCAACATCGAGGGGACATATTTTGCGATCCATAATCTTTGTCCCCATGAGGGCGGTCCTTTGTGTGAGGGGCGTGTAAAGGGCTTTGTCGTGGCCTGTCCGTGGCACGATCTGGCATTCGACGTTCGAAACGGGCAAGGGACAGACGGCGGTGGATACTGTGTGGGGAGTTATGATGTGCGGGTGGAAGGGGCGGAGATTTTCGTCGGACCTCGGCGAAAACCATAGCTCGATCAGGGGAGAAGAAGCGGGTTGCCGCGTTACTCACGATGAGTATGACATCTATGCACGACCATGATAGTGCCACACCGTCAGATGCGGCCAAGGTTATTGAAGCGACCCTTGAGCATCCCTTCCAAATTCATCTTTGGGAGGACAGGACGCGAGGAGAACTCTGGGTTCCAATCTATGATCCTGCGGGACTCTCGTTACTGGCCGACGACTATCTCCGCATCGCCGGGAATAATGCAGTCGACAATGGACAGCGGACCTTCGAGTTCAAGGTGGTCAGGCTGGGAACTCACCGGGTGCTGTTTGAAAAACACATGGGGTGGAAATTCACCGCTGAAGATCGGCGCGTTTTTGATGTGACCGCCTCTGATTCCTCGTCTCGGAGGAGTATGTAATCGTGCAGGATGTGGCCTTCCTCAATGGAGCGTTCGTGCCGCTGGCCGAGGCGAAAGTTTCGATCGAAGATCGCGGCTTTCAGTTTGGCGATGGCATCTACGAAGTAATCCGCACTTATAAGGGGCGTCCGTTCGCGATCGAGGCCCATCTGGCTCGACTGGAGCGTAGCGCCACGGCACTTGACCTGACGCAGCCCTATTCCCGCGCCGAGTGGACCCGCTATGTCCTGGAAGGGATTAGGCGGGCCGCCTATCCTGAAGCCAAGATCTACATTCAGCTTACCAGGGGCGTCGCGCCCCGTGACCATGCCTACCCGGCTGATGTAACGCCCACGGTGGTCATAACGGTTCGCGAGTTCCACCCGCTCGACAGTTCTGTACAGGTTGCCGGTGTGGAGGCGATGACAATCGAGGATATCCGATGGGGACGTTGTGATATCAAGAGTGTGAATCTGTTGGCCAACGTTCTTGCGCGTCAACAGGCAAAACAGGCCCAGGTTTTCGAAACCATTTTGGTCAAAGCGGGATCGGTCACTGAAGGGGCAGTCAGCAATGTGATGGTGGTCCAGGGGGGGACGGTGGTGACGGCTCCCGAAGGGTCGCGCATTCTGTCTGGGGTCACGAGGGCCGTCGTGTTAGATCTGGCTCTGAGCGAGGGCTTGCCGGTTCAGGAACGCTTTGTTTCTCAGGCAGACTTGTATGACGCTGACGAAGTGTTTCTCACGGGGACCACGGTCGAGGTCTTGGCCGTCGTCCGTGTAGATGGAAAAATCATTGGAGATGGACGGCCTGGCCCGATCACCCAACGCCTCGCCGCGGATTTCACAAGTCGGGTCGGCTAGCCTCTTGCTTTGGCATAAGTGGCATGCTATGGTTCTCGGACTGGAAGTGGGCTCAGGCCCACTTTTTTGTTTGATCTCTTGGATGAGCCATTCAAAGAAACGGGGCTAGGGGTGTCGGTGAAGGAGTCCCGACCGGTCGTCGATCGCATCAGCGAAGTGGTTTCGCCTATTCTTTGGGCATTGGGCTTGGAATTGGTCGACGTTGTGTGTGTTGGGCAAGGTGTGCGGTCAGTCGTTCGCGTGTATATCGATAAGCCGGGCGGCGTTACGGTAGAAGATTGCGGACGTGCACATCTCGCAATCGGTCCGGCCTTGGATGTCGCTGACCCCTTTCCCCACGCCTACACGCTGGAAGTCTCCTCGCCCGGTCTGGATCGGCCCTTCAAACGGATTCAGGATTATCGTCGGGCAATGGGGAAGCAGGTAAGCGTGAAGCTCAAGCAACCGATTGCCGGACAGTGGCGTGTGGTTGGAACTTTGACGGAAGTGAATGAGCAGGGAGTCACGGTCGTGGTGAGCGATCCGCGTCCTGAACGGACGATCAACCTTGAGTTCGACTCGATTGCTGAAGCGCGACTCGTCGTCACGTTTTAGTCCGTACGGGAGTCGATTGCCGCGGCATGAGCATACCGCCTGCACCGGAGTGCGGGTGCAGAGGCATACGCTGGAGAGCGAGCTATGAATCGAGAATTGATTTCAGTCATCGACGAAATTGGGCGGCAGAAGGGCATAGAGAAGAGCCGAGTGATCGGGGCGATCGAAGCGGCTCTTCAAACGGCTGCCAAGAAACGTTTCGGACAGGCCGAGAACATTCAGGTCGAGATCGATCCCAAGACCGGTGAGATCTCAGTCGTGTCGAAGAAGACCATCGTCGATGCGGTCACCAATCCAAAAACCGAGGTCTCTCTTCAGGAAGCTCGCCAATTCGACAGCGAGGCAGAGGTCGGTGACGAGATTGGGTCGCTCATCGAGATGAACGATTTGGGACGGATCGCCGCGCAAACTGCCAAGCAGGTGATCTTCCAGAAGGTCCGCGAGGCTGAATGGGAGGCGATTCAAAAAGAATACTCCACGCGGCAAGGAGACCTGGTCAACGGCATCATTCTCGGGATGGAACGCCGGAACTACCTGGTGGATCTGGGCAAGACCGAGGCAGTGCTGCCGATTCAAGAGCAGATCCCGCGGGAAACCTATCGCCGCGGTGACCGGGTGAAGGCCATGCTCTTGGAAGTGCGTAGAACTCCGAAGGATGTCCAGGTCATTTTGACGCGGAGTCATCCGCAGTTTGTGGCGAAACTCTTCGAGTTGGAAGTGCCTGAAGTGCTCGAAAAAATCGTTGAGATCAAGTCCATCGTGCGGGAGCCCGGAGATCGGACCAAGATTGCCGTGACGTCTCGCGAGAAGGCAGTCGATCCGGTTGGAGCCTGTGTTGGGATCAAGGGATCGAGGGTCCAAGCTGTTGTCCGCGAACTGCGCGGAGAGAAAATCGACATTATTACCTGGACCTCCGACCCGCGCGTCTTCATCGCCGAGGCGTTGAACCCCGCGAGCATTGAGAAGGTCGGCGTCGATGAGGAAAAGAAGTCGGCGTTGGTCGTCGTTGCAGACTCTCAGTTGTCGTTGGCGATCGGGAAGAATGGCCAGAACGTGCGGTTGGCCGCTCGTCTGACCGGCTGGAAGATCGATATCATCAGCGCGACGGAATACGAAAAGGAAAAGGCTGAACGGGATAAAGAAATCAAAGCGGCGCTGGCGGAGGAAACCGAAGCGCTGCATCAGCAAGAAGAGGCCCGAGAGCAGGAATTAAAAGCCCGGGCAGAATCGGAGTCAGATGCCGGGTAAACCGGGTAAAGTGGAGCAGGTGTCAAATCCTCATGCGCGTTTATGAATTGGCTAAGCAACTCGGGATGGAAAACCGTGACCTCATCCCGGAATTGAAGCGGATGGGTATCACGGTCGCGTCGCACAGTAGTGCGTTGGATGACGACGTGGTACAGAAGGCGCTGGCGAAGCTCGGCCCGAAACTCAAGACTCCCGCGAAAGCGACGGGTAGGGCTGAAGAGGCCGATGCAGGTCGTGGCGAACGGAGTAAGGTTGGTCTAGCGTCCGGACACGCCACGGGAGCCAAGGCTGGGTCGGCTCAGGCAGTTCCGGCGGAGGAGTCTTCCAAGTCCGACAAACGTCGCATTCTGATCAAGCGCAAGAAAGCCGATGACGTTCTAACCGAAGAGGCAGCGTCCCTGCCCGCAGTTGAATCAGTCGGCACAAGCGGAGCGGTTGTCGATACCCTTGTGGTAAGCCCGCCGCCAGCGCATCCACAGCCTGAGATTCCAGCCGTTACGCATGTTGAACCGACGGCGCCTCCAGGCCAGACACCTCCAATGGGAACCGCAATCGTTCCGCCTCCCATGACCGCCGTCAAGCCCGCTGTTGTGCCAAGCATCGATCTGATCACAGGAAAAAAGAAAACCCTCTCCCTTGAAGAGCTTCAAGCCGAGGGTCTGAAAGAGAAGGCGAAGAAGGCTCGTAAGCCAGGCCGTACGCGGGAAGAAGAAGAACTCCGGCTTCGTGAAGATGCGGCTCGCTGGCAGGACCTTCGCGCCATTCCGGTGCAGCAGCGCCGCGACGACCGCAGCAAACACGTGCATCACGGCACGTCTGGGGAAGTCACCAAGCCACGGAGGAAGAGCTTCAAGCTTACGCCCGGCATGACGGTGAAAGAGTTTGCTGAGCTGATCGGGCAGCGCCCGGCCGACATTATGCGCAAGCTGATGGATATGGGCCAGATGCTCACGTTCAATCAGACGATGAACGTGGACGCGGCTATGATCATTGCTGAGGAGAATGGGGTCAAGATTGATGTCTCGACGGAGAAGGCCGGAGAAGAGTTGCTAGAGTCCGTCATGCAGACGGAGGAAGAGGTTCATCTCGAGCCGCGGCCGCCGGTCGTGACGATCATGGGCCATGTCGATCACGGGAAGACTTCCCTGCTTGATGCCATCAGGCAAACGAAAGTGGCGGAAGGGGAGGCCGGCGGGATCACGCAGCATATCGGCGCCTACACGGTTACGGTGCGCGGGAAACAGGTGACGTTCCTGGATACGCCGGGTCACGAAGCCTTCACCGCGATGCGGGGTCGTGGCGCCAAAATCACTGATATCGTCATCCTGGTTGTGGCGGCAGACGATGGAGTGATGCCGCAAACGATCGAAGCGATCAATCACGCCAAAGCCGCGTCGGTCCCGATTATTGTGGCCATCAACAAGATCGACAAGCCGGGCGCCAACTCCGATCGTGTCAAAAATGCGTTATCTGAACACGGACTCATCTCCGAGTCTTGGGGCGGTGACACGATCATGGTTGAGGTTTCAGCCAAGGAGAAGATCGGCCTTGACACCTTGCTGGAGATGATTCTTCTGCAATCCGAAGTGCTGGAGCTCAAGGCCGACCCGCATCGCTTGGCTAAGGGTGTTGTGGTGGAGGCCAAGCTGGAGCGGGGGCGTGGTCCGATTGCGACGGTGCTGGTTCAGAGCGGGACGCTTCGCGTCGGCGATGTGTTCGTCGTCGGGATTTTCAGTGGGAAGGTTCGCGCGTTGATTACGCACACAGGAGCCAAAGTACAAGAGGCCGGTCCTTCTATTCCGGTCGAAGTGGCCGGACTCCCTGGTGTGCCGTCTGCGGGCGATGTATTTCAAGTCGTCAAGGACGAGCGGGTCGCGCGAGAGATCGCGGAAGATCGAGCCCGTAAGCAGCGAACGGCTGATTTGTCCGGATCAGCGAAGGTCACGCTGGACGATCTGTTTGCCAAGATTAAGGAAGGGTCAGTCAAGGAGCTGGCGCTGGTGATCAAGTCTGACGTCCAGGGGTCGGCGGAAGCCTTGACGGCGGGCGTCGAAAAACTGGCAACCGCCGCCGTCAAGCTGCGAGTCATTCACAGCGGCGTCGGCGGGATCACGGAATCCGACGTGTTGCTGGCTGCCGCGTCGAACGCGATTGTTGTCGGGTTCAATGTCAGGCCGGAGCCGAAGGCTGCCGCCCTGGCCGAACAGCAAGGCGTCGACATTCGCCTCTATACCATTATTTACGATGCTATGGCCGAGATTAAGGCAGCAATGGAAGGACTGCTCGAACCGACGCTCAAGGAACGGTCGTTGGGACGGGCCGAGGTGCGACAGGTGTTCACGGTGTCCAAAGCCGGTGTTATCGCGGGAGCCTATGTGGTGGACGGAACGATCACCCGTGCGGCTGTCGGAGTGCGGGTCATTCGTGACAACGTGGTGGTCTATGAAGGGAAGCTCGGGTCGTTGCGTCGCTTCAAGGATGATGTTCGTGAAGTGCAGCAGGGCTACGAATGTGGAATCAGCGTCGAGAATTTCAACGACATCAAGGCCGGGGATATTATCGAAGCCTATGCGGTTGACAAGATTGCCGCAAAGCTCTGATGCCTGAGTCGACACCGTGGGCATGATCGTCGGACTCTGTACGGTCGAGCTGTTCCTCCCGGAGAGTCAGTCATTGAAGGACAAGCGACAGGTGCTGTTGAGTCTCAAGGATCGATTACGGGAGAAGTTCAATCTTTCCATAGCCGAGGTCGATGGGCAGGATTTGTGGCAGAAGGCGGTATTGGGGCTTGCCTGTGTGGCCAACGAAGGACGATACGTCAACCAAGTATTGGACCAGGCGCTGAACCTGATTCGGAGCGTCCCGGCGGTGGAAATTGTCCAGTCAAGAATAGAACTGTTGTGACGGCGGCATGCCCGGGTGGAGTGCACGGTGGCCAAGACGGGATATCATCGGGCCGATCGTGTGGCCGATCAAATCCGCATGGAAGTGGCCGATATCCTCATGCGGAAGATCAAAGATCCGCGCGTGCAGTCCGTGACCGTGACCGATGTGAAATTGACCAGTGATCTGCGGATCGCTCGTGTCTTCGTGACGGCCATGGGCACGGAAGAAGAAGAGCGAAATGTATTCGCCGGGTTGGCTCAAGCCAGCGGGTTCGTGCGAGGTGAGCTGGGCAGTCGGCTCTCGCTCCGGTATCTGCCGGAGATCGTCTTTGCCAAGGATGTCAGCGGACCGAGAGGCGATCGTGTGTTGAAGTTGCTGGACGAGCTCCACGTCAAGACGGAAGCCGAGGACGGTTCGTCGGAGGAGAAGGCCGGGTCGTAGCATCGAGGGCGTGATAATGGATCTCGCACAGAGCTGTGCCGTCGTCGACGGCGTTCTGACGATCAAGAAAGAATCCGGGTGGACCTCCCACGACGTTGTGGCAAAGGTGCGGCATCTTCTCGGTGGAGCCAAGGTCGGCCATGCCGGCACCCTCGATCCAGCCGCAACGGGAGTCTTGCCATTGCTGATCGGGCGGGGAACCCGCATTGCCGAATACCTCGTTGAATGGGACAAGGAATATCGTGCGGTGCTTCGCCTCGGCGAGACCACCGATACGCAGGATGCGACGGGAACGGTCTTGGTGCGTCGCACGACGGACTTCGTGACGCCGGAGGCGATTCATGAGGTGGTCGGTCGATTCTGCGGGTCGATTGAGCAAGTTCCTCCGATGTATTCGGCGGTGAAGGTCCGGGGTGTTCCCCTCTACAAATCCGCTCGAGCAGGCAAAACGATTGCGCGGGACGCGCGAACGATCGTCATCCACACCCTTGAGGTGGAGGCGATTCAGGAGCGGGATGTAACGTTGCGCGTCGTCTCTTCGAAGGGAACCTATGTGCGGACGCTCTGTGCCGACATTGGAGAAGCGTTGGGTGTCGGCGGCCATATGTTGGCATTGGAGCGAAGGCGAGTGGGTCCCTTGACGATCGATCAAGCGCTGACGGTTGACGAGGTAGTCACCCGTCATGCTCTCGGTCGGTTGGCAGACGAAGTGTTGTCGCTGGATCGTGCGTTGGACCAACTGATGATTGCAGTGGTAGATGAACAGACCGCCGACCGTGTGCGACACGGGGCTCCGGTGCCTGCAGCCAAGATCCTTCGTTGGGAGGGGACGGCCGAGGGCAAGTGCCGGTCGCACGAGCCGGTCCGTATCCATGATACCGATGGGCGCCTGTTGGCGATCGGGAAGTGTCCGGAAACTTCGGGCGGCGCACTCAAGGTTGAGAAGGTGTTGGTCGATCAGGACGCATGATACTCCCTTACGAACGAAGGAAAGGAACAGGAAGGAAAGAACCCATGGCATTACTCAAAGAAGCAAAGACTGAGTTGATCAAGCAGTACCGGCAGCATGAGACGGATTCCGGCTCGCCGGAAGTCCAGATCGCGGTGTTGACCAACCGGATCACGTATTTGACGGAACACTTCAAGCTCCACAAAAAGGATCATCACTCGCGGCGGGGCCTGCTTCTCCTAGTCGGGCGTCGTCGGCGTTTGCTCGACTATCTTCGTGGCGTCAGCGACGCACGCTATCGTGCGGTGATCGAGCGATTGGGCATCAGAAAGTAGTATTCCGTCTCGCTGTCGCGCCAGGGGGCGCAACAGCGGGCAGTAGTCGTCAGTCACACAGGTGAACACTGACAGAGGCTGGAGTGTTCCACATCGCTCGAGTCTCTCTCTGTGGACATCTGTGGGGCCTAACCAGAGGAGACTCAGATGGTACACACAGTTGAAATAGAAGTTGCAGGACGCACCTTGCGACTCGAGACCGGTCGCGTGGCACGACAAGCAGACGGTTCGATCTGGGCCTCGTACGGCGACACGGTCGTGTTGGCGACGGCCGTCGCGTCACAGGTCGCCAAGCCTGGTATCGATTTTCTTCCCCTCACCGTCGATTATCAGGAAAAATCGTTCGCAGCAGGGAAGATCCCCGGCGGATATTTCAAGCGGGAAGCGCGTCCATCAGAAAAAGCTGTGCTGACCAGCCGGCTGATCGATCGGCCGCTCCGTCCGCTCTTTCCGGAGGGCTATTACTTCGAGACCCAAGTCATCGCCTCTGTCCTCTCGGCTGACCAAACGGGTTCGTCCGACATACTTGCCATTATCGCCTCCTCTGCTGCCCTTACCGTCTCGAATATCCCGTTCGACAATCCTATCGCAGGCGTAAGAATCGGCCGGCTGGACGGCAAGTTCGTCGTCAACCCGGACCTTGAGACGGTGGCGAAGAGCGAACTGCAACTCGTTGTGGCTGGGACGGCTGATGCGGTCATGATGGTCGAAGCAGGGGCGAACGAACTGTCCGAAGCCATCATGCTGGAGGCAATCGAACTCGCCCATGCCGAGATCAAGAAAATTGTGGCCAAGATTCGCGAACTGCAAGCCGTGGCCGGGAAGCCCAAGCGGAAGGTGGCGAAGGAACAGATCGACTCCGCGCTCGCCGCTCAAGTGAAAGCCCTGGTGGCGCAAGGGATCCGTGAGGCCATCATGATCCCGAACAAGGCGGCCAGGCAGGAGCGGTTGGATGAGGTCAAGAACGACGCCGTCCAAAAACTCAAGAGCGCGGACGATCCGAATCGGGAGCGCCACGTCAAGTTGGTGTTCCATGAACTGGAATATACGGAAGTCCGGAACATGATCCTGGAGAAAGGGTCGCGGGCTGATGGACGTGGCCCGGCCGATATTCGTCCGATCACCTGCGAAGTCAGCGCCCTGCCACGGACTCACGGCTCTGCGATCTTTACCAGGGGCGAGACCCAAAGTTTAGCCGTGGTCACGTTGGGGACTACGGACGACGAGCAGCGGATCGATGCGTTGGAAGGGGAGTACATGAGGACGTTCATGCTCCATTACAATTTTCCGCCGTTCAGCGTCGGCGAGGCGCGGCCGCTTCGCTCACCGGGACGCCGGGAAGTCGGCCATGGTGCGTTGGCGGAACGGGCGTTGGCCCCGGTGGTTCCCAGCAAGGAAGCCTTCCCCTATACGCTCCGCATCGTGTCCGATATCCTCGAATCAAACGGATCCTCTTCGATGGCAACCGTCTGTGGCGGGAGCCTTGCCATGATGGATGCAGGCGTGCCGGTTAGAGAAGCCGTTGCCGGGATCGCGATGGGATTGATCAAGGAAGGCGACCGGGTCATGATCCTCTCCGATATTCTCGGGCTGGAGGATCACCTGGGCGACATGGATTTTAAGGTCTGCGGCACCAAACAGGGCGTGACGGCGTTGCAGATGGATATCAAGATCGGCGGCATTACGTCGGCCTTGATGCAGAAGGCCTTGGAGCAGGCCAAAGCCGGCCGTCTGCACATTTTGAGTTGTATGGAGAAGGCGCTTCAAGCGCCAAGAACCACCCTGTCTGCCTATGCGCCACGGATCTTCACGATGAAGGTGAAGCAGGACAAGATCCGCGAGATCATCGGTCCGGGCGGCAAAACGATCCGCGGCATCATTGCGGATTGCGGGGTCAAGATCAATGTCGACGACAGTGGAACCGTGACGATCGCGTCGGTTGACGGAGCCTCGGCCGAAAAGGCCAAAGAAATGATCAGTCGGATTACCGAAGAGGTTGAAATCGGGAAGATCTATATGGGCACGGTTCGGAAAATCATGGACTTCGGCGCGTTTGTCGAGGTTCTGCCAGGGACCGATGGACTGGTGCACATCTCGCAACTTGCGCACCATCGAGTCCAAGCGGTGTCCGACGAGGTGAAGGAAGGCGATCAAATCCTGGTGAAGGTCCTGGAAGTGGATCGGCAAGGAAAGATCCGCCTCAGTCGCAAGGAAGCCATGCCTGCTCCTGCCGGGGCTGGTGCGCCGGATCCGTCCGCCAGGTAGCTGTCTTGTATCACAAGCTCGTCCTGGACAACGGGGTGCGGGTGGTGACCGAACGGATTCCGACGCTCAAGTCGGTCACCGTAGGCGTGTGGGTCAACGCCGGGTCGCGGGACGAGCAGCCTTCCCAGGCGGGATATTCCCACTTCATCGAGCACATGCTCTTCAAAGGGACGCGCAAGCGTTCCTCCGCCGAAATTTCGCGCGAAATCGATGCGCTTGGCGGAGAGATGAATGCGTTCACCTCACGTGAAACGACGACCTATTACGTGAAGGTGTTGGATCAGCAGCTGCAGCGCGCGGTCGAACTCCTTTCCGATCTGTTCCACCACTCCCGTTTCGAATCCAAAGAAGTCGAAAAAGAAAAACAGGTCGTCCTGGAAGAAATTCGCATGGTCCGGGACGATCCGGAAGATCTCGTGCAAGAGCTTCACTCGGGGCAAGTGCTGGCACGCCACCCGCTCGGCCGCCCTATTCTGGGTCGGGAGAAGACGATCAGAGGGCTGCGTCGGCAAGACCTTTTGCACTACATTGACACCCATTACGATCCAGCGCAGACCATCGTTGCCATCGCCGGGAACTTCGATCAGGCCCATCTTGATCCGATGGTCGCGCGATATTTCGGCAAAGGTCGACGGGCCAAGGCGAACCACGCCAACGGGCGCCGCCCTCCTGACCTGCGCGGCGGTGTCTTGTTGAAGAAGAAGCGGCTGGAGCAGGTGCATTTGTGCCTCGGGCTCAAAGGCATTGCTGCCGGCCATAAGGATCGTTACGCACTGTATGCGCTCAACAGCGTGTTGGGCGGCAGCGTGAGTTCGCGACTGTTCCAGGAAATACGAGAGAAACGGGGACTTGCCTATTCGATTTACTCCTTCTTGTCCGGCTATTCGGACGGCGGCATGATCACCGTGTATGCGGCGACGAGGCCAAAAGAAGTGGATCGCGTCGTGGATCTCGTGTGCCGAGAGATTCGACGGATCGGCATCAAAGGCGTTGAACGGAAAGAGCTTGAACGGGCGAAGACTCAGATGAAGGGGAGCCTGATGCTGAGCTTGGAGAGTTCTCACAGCCGCATGAGCAAGTTGGCAAAGGATGAACTCACGCATGGTCGGCACATTTCATTGGAAGACATGCTGGCTCATATCGATCGCGTGAATGAGGAGCAGGTCTTCAACGTGGGCTGCCAATTTTTCAAACTGGACTCCCTCGCGATCACCGGGCTCGGACCTCTCGCAGCGCGCAGTCTGCGGTCCTATAGATGAGAATTTTCTAATAGAAACTCGTCGAGCGCTCAAAACTGGATAAAGAAAATTCGACGAGATTTCATGTAAGACATTGATTGTTAAGTGTATTTATTGTCACATTCGTAGCTATCCACAGGGCAAACAATTTCTTGACACAGTTTCATGATTTCAGTACCATGATCGAACTTTTTGATACTGATTCTTAACCGAAGGGATGCAGTAGGAAGAAGAGCAAAGGAGGTGGCCAAAGTACCTTCACTCGTGGCTGCATGATCCCTGAAACTGTTTCGTAGCTTTCATTGTCCTTAAAAAAATAAGTGTCCATCGGTTATTGTGGTTGTTATTTTTATGAAGGAGGGATTAGGTATGAAAAGGGTCGTACTTATAGCCGCCGTTGCCGTGTTATCTGGGGTCGGCTTGCTAACGGCCGAGTTCGCCGTTGCTGCCGATGCACCTGGTGCGTCGGGTCCAACTGACAACGTCGTCGGCGGAAAGCCGATGCAGGGTTCAGCGATCAAGAGCTTGAAGGGTCGTGTTTGGTCACAATGGGCCGACAATCCAGATGGAGAGTTGCTCTTCGGGATTCAATATTGGAACACCGGTGATCCCGCTTCAGGAACCCCGTCAGGCCGAACGTCTTCCGATCTCGATGTGAAACCGCCAGATCCATTGTTCACCTGCTGCGGCTGGGGCTTTGTGGGTGGAACGGACAAGAACAACCCCTATGCTGGTTGGTACCATGCCGCCACGACCGTTCGGTTGGCTGTAAAGGATAAGGCCCTCATGGACCAGATCATCAAGGCCTCCCAGGAACTCGTTGCCATGGAAGTGAGCCTGGATGGTCGGACGATCACCGGCTTTAAGGTTCTTAAGTAATCGACCTTGACAAGCTTTAATTCTTTCATGTTCTGTTAAGGAGGACGCGATTATGAAGTTTCATACGAAAGGCTGGGCCGTGATGGCAGCCGCAGCGCTGGTGGTCTCTGTGGCCTCCACCGCACTGGCGATCGAATCATTCCAAGAGCGCTTCGAGTGGGGAGATTTCAGCAAGCCGACGACATTGCAGGGTCGTGTGATCATCATTGATCCCTATGACGAGGCGGTCTGGATTAACGTGGCTGTGTTCGGCGGCAACGCTGAAAGCGGCCTCTTCTGGCAGAAGATCCAGCCGGGCAAGAACCTCAAGTTTTACGCCGACAAGGGAGCGTGGGAAGAGTTGAAGAAGATGGGCCGTCCTCATGCAGGGCCGGCAGCTGCCAAAGAAGTTCCGCCCTCCAGCACGACTGACTTGATCGAGTTTACCGTGACAGAAACAGAGCAGAATCATCGTGTCATTTCCTCGGTCAAGAAGCTTCCGGAAGTGGCTGGTTCCACGGGGAAGCCGCTCAGCATCTCCGGTCTGCGCTTGAAGGAGTGTGCGGGGAAGAACGAATTTGAGGCAGGCTGCGAGGCGGCGAAGCAAGGCCTCAATACCTCACCGCAGGATCCGGATGGGAAGAAGGTGGCCATGCACTATGATGTGTTGCTTCCAGGTGGCCAGCCCGTTAGCGGATTGATACCCTGGTCCGCGAAGTACAACCTCGGGTCCGCTGCTCACTGAGCTGGCTCAGTTTCTGATTGTAAAGGCGGCATCTCCGAAAGGGGATGCCGCCTTTTTATTTTCCGCGATCGTCTTGGCCGGTTGGACCGATCCGACGCTGCAGGTCGGCCAGGCAATTGAGCGCATCGAGCGGCGTCATGGAGAAGAGGTCGATTTGTTTCACTTCCTCGATGATGGGATGTGGCTGGGGGAGCGAAGCCCGTGGTGGTTCTTTCTCCGAAGATATGAGCGTGCCCTCAATGGTGGTGTCCGGTTGTTCCAACTGGGCGAGGACCTGTTGCGCCCGAGCGATGACCGTTGGAGGCAGTCCCGCCAGCTTGGCGACATGAATACCGTAACTGCGGTCTGCGCCGCCCGGCACAATTTTACGCAAGAAGACCACATCTCCATCCCGTTCCTGGACCGCCACGCAATAGTTTCTGATCCCCTCGCGCAACCCTTCCAGTTGCGTCATCTCGTGATAGTGAGTGGCGAACAGTGTCCTGGCTCCCAGGTGCCGACGGTCTTGGATATGCTCCGCAATCGCCCAGGCGATGCTCAGTCCATCGTAAGTACTGGTTCCTCGTCCGATCTCATCCAGGAGAATCAAGCTGCGGGCGGTCGCACTGTTCAAGATGTGAGCCGATTCGATCATCTCCACCATGAAGGTGCTCTGTCCGGCGGCCAAGTTGTCTGAGGCTCCGACACGCGTGAAAATCCGATCGACCAGTCCGATGCGGGCCTCGGTCGCCGGCACGAAGCTCCCGATTTGCGCCAACAGGACGATCAGCGCGACCTGGCGGAGGTAAGTGCTTTTCCCTGCCATATTAGGGCCGGTGAGGATCACGAGCCGGTTGTCTTCACAGTCGAGGGCTGTGTCGTTGGGTACGAAGGTCAGATCACTGCTGAGCTGCTCCACCACAGGGTGCCGGCCATCCCGAATAAGGATCGTGCTGCTCTCGTCGACGAGAGGTTTGACATATCGATGTAACGCCGCGGTCTCAGCCAGGCCGGCGAGAACATCGAGCAAGGCGACAGTGTGGGCCATGGTTTGAAGACGGGGTACTTCGTTGGCTAAGCGCACACGCAATTGTTCGAACAGCTCCTGCTCGAGCGCCAGCAGTTTACTTTCAGCGCCTGTGACACGCTCTTCCAGCTCTTTCAGCTCCGGCGTCATGAATCGTTCAGCATTGACCAGCGTCTGCTTGCGAATGTAATCAGCCGGGACCCGGGACAGATGTGTCTTGGTAATTTCAATGTAGTAGCCGAACACCTGGTTGTAGCGGACCTTCAGAGAGTCGATTCCCGTTCGTTCACGTTCTTTGGCTTCCAGGGAGGCAATCCAGCCCTTGCCTTCCGTGCTCGCCTTGCGCAGTTCATCGACTCCGGCATGATACCCTTCCCGAATGATGCCGCCGTCACGGAGCGACATCGGCGCATCCGGCTTGATGGCCTGCTCAATCGCGTCATGCACCTCGCGACAGTCGTCCCATGATTCGCAGACACCGGCCAGCAGTGAGGCGTGGAATGGGTGGAGGTGGGACCGCAGCTCCGGCAGGGCGCTCACGGACAGTTTCAATGCGAGTAGTTCGCGAGGCCCTGCGACACCGAGTGTCACGCGGCTACTCAAACGGGCGATATCTTGCACGTCACGAAGCGTGGTCCGGAGCGACACGCGTTGTTGAATCCGGTCTTTCAACTCGCCGACCGCCTCGAGTCTGGCTTGGATGGCGCCACGATCGAGGAGCGGTCTGACGAGCCAATCGCGTAACAAGCGACTGCCCATGGCCGTCGCGGTTCGGTCCAACACCGACAAGACCGTCGACTGGTCCTGCCCCGATCTGTGCTCACCGGTTCCTAATTGTCGCACGAGTTCGAGATTTCGAATCGTCGCGCTATCCAGATGCATCGCGTCGCCGCTCCAGCGCGTTTGTAGACGGCGGAGGTGTGCAAGGGAGGCGGTCGGCTGGGTCTCGCGAAAGTATCGCAGGACCGCTCCGGCGGCTCCGATCCCGGCCGTAAGGCCGCGACAGCCGAATCCGTCGAGTGAGTGCACCGCAAACTGTATCTGTAGTAGTTGCGCGGCATCTTTGGGATTGAAGGAGGCCGAGGGCTGTGCGCAGAGGCGTGGCCCCCGCAGGTGAGTCAGGCAGGATCTGGCCTTCCCATCGGAATCGGGATGGAGGAGTTCGCGCGGTTCCAGCCGGGCCAATTCATCCATGAGTTGGATCTCTGCCTGTGCCCCTTGGAACTCTGTTACCCAAAAATCTCCGGTGGAGACGTCCACACAGGCCAGTCCAATGATGGATTGCTCTTTTGCACAGGAGGAGGTGGCGTCGGAGAAGGCGACAGCAGCGAGAAAATGCGATTCTCCTGGAGAGAGGAATTCAGTATCGACCAGCGTGCCCGGTGTATACAGACGAACGACTTCTCGGCGCACGAGACCCTTCGCGAGTTTCGGGTCTTCCACCTGTTCGCAGAGTGCAACGGTTCGGCCGGCGTTGAGGAGCTTTGCAATGTAACCTTGCGCGGCATGATAGGGCACTCCGCATAGCGGAACAGGGTTGGGGCTGGACTTGTCGCGAGAGGTCAGGGCAATGGAGAGCAGCTTTGAGGCGATCTGCGCATCCTCGAAAAACATTTCATAGAAGTCACCAACACGGAACAACAGAATGGCGTCGGGATAGCCGCGCTTAATCTCGCGGTATTGCCGCATCAACGGTGAGGCCTCTGCGTCACTCATCGCGTCGCTCTCGGTGTGGTTCGCCGGCCAGGGTGGGGGACGTGCGGCCGGTGACTTTATCGAGCGATTGTCGTAGCCGTTCTAAGTCCACTTCAGTTTCTTGCAGCGCTTTCGTTTTTCGACGGAGTTCGATACGGCCCCGCACCCATGGAGGAAAGAGAAGAATGCCCGAGACAAGCAGCCCCACCGCGAATCCAGCCAGGATGGGCTTATAGATCGGCGTCGAGGCTTCAAACAGACCAAAGAAGTAGCGGAGCGTGACTTCCTGTTCCTGGTTCTGAAGGAAAAAGGCCAGGGAGAGGAGCAGAAGAACTCCAACCAGAATCAGTCTAATCATGATCTCGTTGTGTCCTCTCTGTTCAAGGCCCGGCGTGGCGATGCTCGATGCACACTGCTGGTCTTGCTGTGCTGTATGCGGGCCAGGGCGATGACTTCGTCTGATTTCGGCCCCGTCGCACTCACCTGAATTGTCCGGCTCCGCGCAGCACGATGGTTCAGCCTAATCTCGATCCGGTCCTGCGGCAGCGCGGCAAGGCCCCTGTCGGCCCATTCTATCGCCGTCACGGTCTGGCCAGAGAAATATTCGATCAGCCCTGTCGATTCAAGCTCGCGGGGCGTGCGAATACGGTATAGATCCACGTGGGCAAGCGGCAGGCGCCCTTGATATTCGTGAATCACCACGAATGTCGGGCTGCTGATTGCCGTCGGCGATGCGCCTAGGCCCTCTGCGATCCCGCGAACCAAAGCCGTCTTGCCGGCTCCGAGCGGTCCATAGAGCGCGATCGTTTCTCCTCCACGAAGCACGCGGCCGATCACTTGGCCTAGCCGATCAGTATGTTTCTGCGACATGGACACCAGTTTCCACGGCAGGCTCGCCACGGGTGCACGGCGAGCGGAACGTCCTGTTGCCTTCGCTGGCTGGGTCACGTTAGGTCGTCTTAGTCCGCTGGAGCGCATAAGGAATCTGAGCGATCAGGTCGCTGGCGAGCATTCCGGGCTGTCCCAGGCGTTGGGCGGCCAAGTCACCGGCCGATCCATGAAAATAGGTCGCGGCACAGGCGGCATCCCATGCAGGAACCCCTTGCGCCAGTAAGCCGACGATCATGCCGGTCAAGACATCACCGGTTCCGGCAGTGGCCATGCCTGGATTGCCGGTCGGACAAATGGCTACAAGCCCGTCCGGGCGGGCGATCACAGTTCTCGCACCTTTAAGGACCACGAACACGCCGCGTTCGCGGGCAAACCGTCTCGCCGTGCCGATTCGGTCTGCGTTCACGCTCTGCGTAGTGGCATCGACTTCGAGTCGAGCCATCTCACCGGGGTGCGGGGTAAGAATGGGCGGAGTCTTGCATTCAGTCAGCAGCGAAACGCGGCCGGTCAAGGCGTTCAGCGCATCGGCATCGAGGACCGAGGGACGATCCAGATGTTTCATCAACGACTGAACGAGTTCAACGGTCTCGGGATGGGTCGAGAGCCCAGGTCCGATGGCGATCGCCGCTCGTGCTTGAACGAAGGCCGTGACGCGGTCGAGCCCTGAACGGGCCAGCGTGCGTGCCTTCGTCTCGGGGAGGGGCATCGTCATCACTTCCAGCAACTTCGCTTCTAGCACGTCGCTGACGCTGCTGGGGGTTGCCACGGTCACCAGGCCCGTTCCGACGCGGAGCGCGGCATGGGCAGCCAACGCCGCCGCTCCGGTTTTTCCCACTGACCCTGCAATAATCCCCGCATGGCCAAAGGTTCCCTTATGCGCGGAGGGCAGACGTTCCGGTAAAGACTGAAAAGCACTGTCGTTTGTCAGGAGCAGGGTCCGGCTATCGATGGCATCTACATAGGCAGGCGGAATGCCGATATCCACGATACGAATCGCGCCGGCATGGTCAATTCCTGCGCCGACATAGAGGCCGAGTTTCGGGAGACCGAACGTGATGGTCAACGTAGCGCGGATCGCTCGCCCCAGGATGGCGCCGGTATCGGCATGGATGCCGGACGGGATATCAACCGCGATGACTGGCTTCCCGGCACCGTTGATGAGTTCGATGGCTTCACGATAGGTTCCGGATACTTCGGAGGACAACCCGGTACCAAGGAGGGCATCGAGGATGATGTCGCTGGAAGCGACGAGGGCCCCTGCCTGGTCACTAGAGCGGAATCGACTGACCGCCGATCGTCCCGCGATTTGGACAAACCGACGATACATGGCCGCGGCATCGCGACTCAGATCGGTAACCGTCGCGAGGAGCACCACGCGAACCCGAGCGCGCCGGCGGCATAGCAGGCGTGCTGCAACCAATCCGTCTCCTCCGTTATGACCCTTTCCGCAGAAGATGGTGATGGTCTTGCCTCGCGCTGGCCCACAGTGCTCCTCCAGACTCCTGACGATCCCCTCCCCGGCCCGCTCCATCAAGATAGCACTGGGGACATGCGCTTCGGTGATCGTGCGGCGATCGACGGTCTGCATCTGGGTTCCGGTGACGATCTTCATCAATGGTCCACCATACGGGATCGACTGCGCTCATGAGGCTGGGCGAGCGGGAAGAGGAGGGCGAGCTGTTTCTTCCGTCGCAATGTCATGACTGGGGCAAATTGCATTGTCCACGGAGCACAGGTGCCGCACCGGCGCGATGGTTCAACTCAGCAACGCTTTCATCTCCCTCACGGCCTGGTCGAGGCCCACCAGAACCGCCCGGGCAATGATGCTGTGGCCGATGTTGTATTCGACGATTTCCGGAATGTGCGTCAACCGCGTCACGTTGCGATAGTCCAATCCGTGCCCGGCATTGACGCCCATTCCGAGTTTGTAGGAGAGCTTCGCGGCCTGTGTAATAGCCTCTACTTCCGCGTCGGCTTCTTTCGAGCGCCGGGCATTCGCATACCGGCCGGTGTGGAGCTCGACGAAATCCGCTGAGACTTTGTGCGAGGCTTTGACCTGGGCCAAATCCGGCTCGATGAAGAGACTGACAGGAATGCCTCCATCGTGGAGTAGGGTCACGATCTGTTGGATACGATCTCTGTGGCCCGCCACGTCGAGGCCGCCCTCGGTCGTGAGTTCTTGACGCTGTTCCGGGACGAGCGTGACCATGTCCGGTTTTATGGTCAGGGCAATTTTGGCCATTGTCTCATCGGCGGCCATCTCCAGATCGAGCTTGGTACGGATGAGTTCCCGCAAGAGGTGAAGATCGCGGTCTTGAATATGCCGCCGATCTTCTCTGAGGTGGACGACAATGCCGTCGGCGCCAGCCAATTCCACCAGCACGGCAGCGGCCAGAGGGTCCGGGTCGGTTCCACAACGGGCCTGTCGCAACGTGGCCACATGGTCGATGTTTACCCCAAGTCGTGGCACGGGTCCTCCGTTCTGGCTATGTGGAGCAAGGAGAAACTGAGTTGAGTGATGAGAGCGAAAGGCGTTGCAGTTGTAACAGAAATCAACAGGGCGGGGCAAGGACCGGGAAGAGGAGTTGGTGGCCTATTGTCCCGGTCAGTCTGAATGGTCGGGATGCCGAACCCCACAGAATCACGACATAATTTGACTCGATACGTCCCCCGCCATTAGAATAGGCCCCCTGATGCGGCGGAGGGCGGTCTCTCGATGCCTCCGTGCGTGTGAGGCTTACTGACAGGGGACCCGATGGGATTAGGTGACGGATTTTATCGCATCAAGCGGCTACCGCCTTATGTGTTTGCCCAGGTGCAGAGCCTCAAGTTAGAGGCACGTCAACAGGGCGAAGACATTATCGATTTCGGAATGGGAAATCCTGACCAACCGACGCCGGGCCATATTGTCGAGAAGATGATTGAGGCGGCGCGGAAGGGGAAAAATCATCGCTATTCGGCCTCGCGCGGGATTACGAAACTGCGACATGCGATCGCGGGTTGGTACAAGCGGAATTACGATGTCGATCTGGATCCTGAGACCGAGACCATCGTCACGATCGGTTCCAAAGAAGGGTTGGCACATCTGGCGCTGGCCTTGATCGGGCCGGGCGACGTCGTCCTGACGCCGACGCCGACCTATCCCATTCATATGTACAGTTTCATCATTGCGGGGGGAGAAGTTCGTGGGATCGAGTTGCGTCCGGACAGTGACTTCTTCGACGATTTACAACGGGTCTATCGGCAGACCTTCCCGCGGCCTAAGATCTTGGTCATCAATTTTCCCCATAATCCCACCACTGCCGTGGTGGATCTCGAATTTTTCAAGAAAATCGTCGCCTTTGCCAAAGAACACAACGTGATTGTCATTCATGACCTGGCCTATGCGGACTTGGTGTTCGACGGATACAAGGCGCCGAGCTTCCTGCAGGTTCCTGGGGCCAAAGACATTGGCGTAGAATTCTACACCCTTTCCAAGGCCTATAACATGCCTGGTTGGCGTGTGGGCTTCTGTTGCGGTAATCGCGAGGTTGTCGGGGCCTTGGCCAAGATCAAGAGCTACTTGGATTACGGAATTTTTCAGCCTCTGCAGATTGCCAGCGTCATTGCCCTCAATGGGCCGCAGGACTGTGTCAAAGAGACGGTGCTTCGCTATCAGAAACGTCGTGATGTGTTGGTGAGCGGACTGAACCGCATCGGGTGGCAGGTGAACAAGCCAGTGGCTACCATGTTCGTCTGGGCCAGGATTCCGTTGCCCTATCGGTCAATGGGATCGTTGGAGTTTTCCAAGCTCCTGCTCCGCGAGGCTAAAGTGGCCGTGTCTCCCGGGATCGGGTTCGGTGAAGGCGGGGACGAATACGTGCGTTTCGGCCTCGTCGAAAATGAACATCGCACGAGGCAAGCCGTTCGAGGCATTCGTAAGGCCCTGAAGTTTGAGGGGTCGGAAGAATGATCTCGCGAGTGGGCGTCGGCATCATTGGGTTCGGAACGGTCGGGACGGGCGTCGCGAAGATTCTCTTGGAGAACGCCGCTTTGATCAGCCGCCGGGTTGGTGTGCCGATCGAGATCGTTCGGATTGCGGACCTCGATGTGACACGTGACCGAGGTCTTACCCTGCCGCCCGGCCTACTCACGACCGATGCAAAGGAGATTCTCACTGATCCGTCGATCGACATCGTTGTTGAGTTGATCGGGGGCTACGATTTTGCCAAACGCATCATCCTGGAGGCCATTGCGGCAGGCAAGCATGTCGTCACCGCCAATAAGGCCTTGCTTGCGTTACACGGAGAAGAAATATTTGCCGCGGCTTCCCGCAAGGGCGTCGACCTAGGTTTCGAAGCGAGTGTGGGAGGGGGGATTCCCGTCATCCAGGCATTGAGGGAAGGGCTGGCGGCCAACACCATCCAATCCATATATGGGATCATCAACGGGACGGCCAATTACATTCTCTCGCGTATGACCCATGAGGGCCAGAATTTTGAGACGGTACTCGACGAAGCGAAGCAGGCCGGTTATGCCGAGGCGGATCCGACATTCGATGTGGCCGGTATTGATTCGGCGCACAAGCTGGCGATCCTGGTGGCTCTGGCCTATGGAACGCCGGTCAATTTTAAAGATGTGTACACCGAAGGGATTACCCACATCACGCCGCTCGATATCGCGTATGCCAAAGAGTTTGGTTGTACGATCAAGCTGCTGGGTATTGCTAAGCTGGTTGGCAACGAAGTCGAAGCCCGTGTACATCCCACGATGGTGCCCTCCTCGACTCCGATTGCCCAAGTCGAAGGAGTCTACAACGCGATTCAACTCGTCGGCGATGCCGTGGGCGACGTCGTGCTCTATGGTCGGGGTGCGGGGTCCATGCCGACCGGCAGTGCGGTGGTCAGCGATCTCATCGCCATCGCACGCAATCTGCTGAAAGGCGCGGCTGGGCGAGTGCCGCCCGCCTCGTTCCAGCAGGACCAGCGTCGTCCGCTTCGTATGCGGCCGATGGAAGAAATCAGCTCGCTCTATTACCTCCGCTTTATGGTGTTGGACCGTCCCGGTGTCTTGTCGCAGATCGCAGGGGAACTGGGCCGGTGCGGCATCAGCATCTCGTCCGTCCTCCAACAGGGACGACGCGAAGGGCAGACGGTTCCGGTCGTGATCAAGACCCATACCGCCACGGAGCGCGACGTCCAAACGGCATTGCGAGTGATCAATCGCATGGCCTTCATTTCCGAGCCCACCACCTTGATCCGGGTCGAGGGCAAGGACGAGTGATGCGATGAATCGCTGGCGTGGTGTAATCGAAGAATATCGGAAGTTTCTGCCGGTGACCGACCGTACCCCCGTGGTGACGCTCGGTGAAGGCAACACTCCGCTCATCAAGGCGGCGCGGCTGGCCAAGCAGATTGCTCCCGGCATCGATCTCTACCTCAAATTCGAAGGCATGAATCCGACGGGATCGTTCAAGGATCGCGGCATGACGATGGCCATCTCAAAGGCCGTTGAGTCCGGCGCCAAGGCGGTGATTTGCGCCTCCACAGGGAATACGTCTGCCTCTGCCGCAGCCTATGGTGCGCGGGCCGGGCTGGCGGTTTATGTGTTGATCCCTGCCGGGAAGATCGCGATGGGTAAGCTGTCCCAGGCCATGATGCACCAAGCCACAGTCATCCAGATCGAAGGAAACTTCGACCAGGCCTTGACCATTGTGAAAGACTTGTCGGTGATCCACCGGATCGAGTTGGTCAACTCGATTAATCCCTATCGGATCGAGGGGCAGAAAACCGCCGCGATGGAGGTCTGCGATCAACTCGGCGATGCCCCGACTGTTCATGTGCTGCCGGTTGGGAATGCCGGCAACATTACCGCCTATTGGAAGGGGTACCAGGAATACCGTGAGGCCAATCAATCCACGAGGCTGCCTCGCATGGTCGGATTTCAGGCTGCCGGTGCTGCGCCCATCGTGCTCGGTCGCATCGTGGAGAATCCGCAGACGGTGGCCACGGCGATTCGGATCGGCAATCCGGCCAGTTGGGAATCGGCCTTGATTGCCGTGAAGGAATCCATGGGAGCGATCGATTCGGTGACGGATGAAGAGATTCTACAGGCCTATAGGGCGGTGGCGGCAACGGAAGGGGTCTTCTGTGAGCCGGCGTCTGCCGCATCGGTTGCCGGCGTGATGAAGTTGAGCAAGCAAGGCGGACTGCGAGAAGGGGAGACCGTGGTCTGCACCTTGACCGGCCATGGATTGAAAGATGCCGACACGGCCATCAGCGTATCGGCCCAACCGAAAACCGTTAGAGCGACGCGGGAGGATGTCGCTCGTCTTTTAAAGGTGTAGACACAATGCGAGCAGGGCTTCGATGAAACATGTGATTCTCCATGCTGAGGGGATGGCAGACCACCCCCGGCAGGAATTGGGCGGACGGACTCCTCTTCAAGCCGCTTCGACCCCTCACCTGGATTGCCTCGCGCAAGGTGGGGAGGTTGGGCTCCTGGCTGCGGTGCTTGAGAACGTGCGACAGGGGAGCGGTCTGATGGGAACCACCATCCTCGGATACGACCCCAAGAAATACTACCAGGGCCCTGGTCCTTTCGAAGCGGCCAGTCTGGGAGTTGCCGTCGGCGAGCATGATGTGGTCTATCGCTGTACGATGGTCACGTTGCGGGCTGACGCCCAGTCCGGGAGTAGAGGCGGATTGAACGAGATCAAGAAGCTCGGACCGCACGTGGTGATGGATGATGCGACCGCTGGCCTGATTTCGACAGAAGAGGCCCGCGAATTGATCGAGGCGACCAATGAACAGCTCGGGTCGGAGATGATTCAGTTCTATCCCGGGTTAGGCCACCGTCATCTCATGGTGTGGGTCAACGGGAAGTCGCGAGCGGTCTGTACCGATCCACAACTATTGGTTGGTCGGCCGATCGCCGATGCGTTGCCGACGGGGGACGGATCCGACATTCTCTGGAAACTGATGGACGCCTCGTTTCAGATCTTGCGCGATCATCCCCTCAACGATGAACGTCGTGAGGCGGGGCAGAAGCCGGCCAATTGTCTCTGGCTCTGGGGCCAAGGCCGGGCCATTCTCTGGCCAAGCCTCTCTGAGCGATTTAAGATGTCCGGTGTGGTGGTCTCACAGAGCGATGTTCATCGGGGACTCGGCATCGTGGCCGGGCTCGAAGCGGTGGACGGCGCGCGATTGGCCGGTGCGGATCTTCGTGTCCAAGCGGCGGTCGTTCTGGAGGAACTGAAGAAAAGGGATTTTGCATACGTGCATGTGGAGTTGCCGGACGAGGTCGTCTACGGGTTGGATGTTGCGGCCAAGGTGAAGGGTATCGAAGCGGTCGATCGCGAGCTGGTAGGGCCGCTGCTCGAAGGGCTGGCCAAATTGGGATCCCATCGTATCGCGGCGTTCTGTGATTCTGGCAACGTGCATCATGGCCAGGCGGCGGAAGCTCAGGGGTTCTTCGCCTATAGCGACAGTGCGGTCGCCTCTACTGCCGAGGCTGGACGGAGATTTACCGAGGCTGACGCGCAGGCTTCGACCGTGCCCCCTCGTGATGCAACGAAGTTCGTCGTACGACTTTTCGCAAAAGGATCCTGACGGTCGTGGCGTTGATTGTCCAGAAATATGGAGGGACGTCCGTTGGTACGATCGAGCGGATCCACTGCGTGGCCGACCGCGTCGAGAGAGCTCACAAGGATGGCCATCGCCTCGTGGTTGTCCTGTCCGCGATGAGCGGAGAGACGGATCGGTTGCTTCGGTTGGCGCATGAAGTCACGCAGCTGCCGGACGATCGGGAGCTCGATATGCTCCTGTCGACCGGAGAGCGGGTGACCATCGCCTTGTTGGCGATGGCCTTGCGGGCCCGGGGGCTCGATGCCCGATCCTTTACGGGACGCCAAGTCGGGATCATGACCGACAGTGCCCATACGAAAGCGCGGATTACTCGGGTGACTGCCGACCGAATCCGCGAGGTCCTGCACAAAGGGGTGGTCCCGGTGGTCGCCGGTTTTCAAGGGATCAACGAGCAGTCGGATGTCACGACGTTGGGGCGGGGAGGCTCCGATCTCACAGCGGTGGCGCTGGCGGCGGCGCTGAAGGCCGACCGGTGCGTTATCTTTACCGACGTCGATGGCGTCTACACGTCGGATCCCAACATTGTGCCGGCGGCTCGACGAATCGACAAGATTTCCTATGAGGAAATGCTGGAAATGGCCAGTTTGGGTGCCAAAGTGCTGCAGAGCCGCTCCGTCGAATTTGCCGCGAAGTTCAATGTGCCGGTCGAGGTGAATTCCAGCTTCAAAGAAGGAAAGGGGACGCTCGTGACGCGTGAAGATGAGGATATGGAAGCGGTCGCGGTGTCGGGAGTCACCGGCGATCGGAATCAGGCGAAAATCACGATTGTGGGCGTGCCGGACAAACCAGGTATTGCATCGAAGATCTTCGGGCCGGTGGCCAAGGCCAACATCAATGTCGACATGATCATCCAGAATATGAGTCAGTCTGGCCTGACAGATATTTCCTTCACGATTCCACGGGCGGACATCAAGAAAGCTCTGCCGCTGATTCAGGACGTGGCGAAGGGTATCGATGCGAAATCTGTTGCCGTGACCGAGGCGATCGCAAAGGTCTCGCTGGTCGGCGTCGGGATGCGTTCCCATTCTGGAGTCGCTGCCAAGATGTTCGAAGTCTTGTCGCAGGAAGGCGTGAACATCATCATGATCAGCACGTCGGAGATCAAGATCTCCTGTGTCATCGATGAAAAGTATGTCGAGCTCGCGATGCGTTCGCTCCATACCGCGTTCGGGTTGGATCAGTCGCCGGCAGGGGACCGAGCCGCGAAGTAATGAATTTCCGGTGATGTGAGTCTCGACAGGTTTGTTCTGCTCCTGGTATCTTCTCCTTTATGGCTCGAAAATCTTCACAACCACGGTCCTCACAAGGCAAGCCAGTCGGCTCCTCGTTGCCCGACATGCTTCCTGCTGCCGCCAGGCCGGCGGCATTAGAAATCTATGACACAACCTTACGCGATGGAGCCCAGGCCGAGGATGTCAGTTTCTCGGCTGAAGACAAGGTTCGGGTTGCTCAACAGTTGGATGGGCTGGGCGTAGAGTTCATCGAAGGCGGGTGGCCCGGAGCGAATCCTAAAGACATCGAGTTCTTTCGGATGATCAAGACTATTCCGTTGCAGACGGCGACGGTCGTGGCGTTCGGGTCGACCAGAAAAGCCAGCAATGCGGTACAGAACGACCAGAATATCAAATCGTTGCTGGATGCCGAGACCAAGGTTATCACGCTCTTCGGAAAAAGCTGGTCACTGCACGTCACCGACGCGCTCGGCATTTCCCTCGCGAAGAATCTCGAACTCATCAGCGATTCCGTGGCCCATCTCCGCTCGAAAGGTCGACGGCTGTTCTACGATGCGGAACATTTTTTCGATGGGTACAAGACGAATCCAGATTATGCGTTAGAGACCATTCGCCAAGCTGTTATAGCCGGCGCCGAACGGGTGATTCTCTGCGACACCAATGGCGGGACGATGCCCTGGGAAATCAAAGAGATTTGCCAGGTCGTTCGCCGGGAGTGTGCCGTGCCCCTGGGGATTCACGCCCACAACGATTGCGAAATGGCCGTTGCGAATTCGCTGGTGGCCATCGAAACCGGCGTGGTGCAGGTGCAAGGAACGATTAACGGGATAGGCGAACGGTGCGGCAATGCCAATCTCTGTTCGATCATTCCCAATCTTGAGCTGAAGATGAAACGTCCGGTCTTGGGAAACCGTTTGAGCCATCTCAAACAGGTTTCCGGATTCGTGACCGAGATCGCGAACCTCATGCCCAATACGCATCAGCCTTATGTGGGAGATTCGGCGTTTGCCCATAAGGGCGGGGTCCATATCCATGCGGTGCTTAAGAATCCCGCGACCTATGAACATGTGATCCCGGGGTTAGTCGGCAACCGCCAGCGTATGTTGGTATCGGATGCGGCAGGTCGGAGTGGGTTGCAGGAGAAGGTCGAGGCCTACGGGATCAAATTGGACAAAGATCACGCCAAGTTGCAGGAATTGATCGATACGCTGAAGGAGCGTGAAAGCGAGGGCTACCAATTTGAGGCGGCGGAAGGCTCCTTCGAGTTGCTCATGCGGAAAGCGATGGGGACCCACAGGCCATCCTTCCAACTCCTGGGATTTCGCGTGATTGTAGAGAAAAAGCAGGACCAAGGCGCCACGTTGTCGGAGGCTACGGTCATGGTGAAGGTCGGCGAAGCGGTAGAACATGCGGCAGCAGTCGGAGCCGGTCCGGTCAACGCGCTCGATCATGCGTTGCGGAAAGCGTTGGAAAAGTTCTATCCCCAGCTCCGAGAAGTCAAACTGCTCGACTATAAAGTGCGAGTGCTGTCGGCCAATCGTGGGACGGAGTCCAAGGTCCGAGTGTTGATCGAATCAGGCGATCATAAGGATAAATGGGGCACCGTAGGCGTGTCTGAGAACATCATAGAAGCGAGCTGGCAAGCGCTGGCGGATAGCATCGAATACAAGTTGCTTACTAAAAACCAATGAGTGGGACCTCTGCTCCCGCATCTTTCTTCTTGACAGGTCTTATAACCTCACGTAACTTATAGCGAAACTGACAATCGTTCGTATTGAGTTCAATGGCGATCGTTCGAGAGGTTTGTGCGGCTGTCGGAGGGGAAAGCATGAGAAAGGCAGACATTGCGAACGAAATTTACAAGCAGGTCGGTATTTCGAAGAACGAAGCCGCAGATATCGTCGAACTCGTGCTGAATATGTTGAAAACGGTGTTGCATAAGGGAGAGTCGGTCAAGATTGCCGGATTCGGAAACTTTGTGGTGCGCAGTAAAGGGGCACGGAAGGGCCGGAACCCTCGGACCGGCGAAGAGATCGGGATCACGCCCCGTCGAGTGGTGACCTTCCGTCCCAGTCAAGTGTTTAAGAAATACGTCAACTCATAACGCCGTTCACTCACCTTAACTCATCCCACCACGAGGACCGGTCATGGGGAACGAGCCCAGGCTGGGCAGCAAGGTTTTTTATAAAATCGGCGAAGTCAGCCAGATCACCAAGCTACCGGCGTACGTGCTGCGATTCTGGGAATCAGAGTTCCCGTTTCTCAAGCCTAAGAAAAGTCGTGGGAATCAGCGGCTCTATGTCAGGCGAGAAGTTGAAACGGTGTTGGAGATCAAGCGGATGCTCTATGAGGAAGGGCACACACTTGCCGGTGTCAAACGATATTGGGCCAGGCGAGGCCGGGTCGCGAGCCAACGGGTACGTCCCAAAGAACTTGCCCAGAAACTGCGCGGGCATCTCCAGGCGATTCTCAAAATTTTGGAGTCGCATTCAGACTGACGACCGTCCCGATGCGTCTCTTCCAAGCCGGTTGCATTCCAGCCGCCTCCAGGGAGACAATGCAGGGGACGGTGAAATTGAATAGAGCGTGTCGGGGCGTGGCGCAGCCCGGTAGCGTACTCGCTTGGGGTGCGAGTGGTCGGCCGTTCAAATCGGCTCGCCCCGACCAAATATCGTGAAGGGTAAGGGATCAGGCGTGACAGGAGACGTTGGGCAGATCTCTTGGATCACCGCCTGAGCCAAGACCGACCGAAGAAGCTGCCGCCGGCAGCTTTTTTTTGTTCCTGAAGGGCCCATGCGCATTCTGGTCACCAACGATGATGGGATTCGTTCGCCTGGTTTGACGGCGCTCGCCAAGGCCTTGGCGAGAGTGGGCGAGGTGTGGGTGGTCGCGCCGGATCGTGAGCGAACTGCGGTGGCGCATGCCGTGACGCTCCATAAACCGCTGCGAGTGCATCAGTTTGGGACACGGATCTTCGCGGTCAACGGAACGCCGGTCGATTGTGTGAATCTGGCCGTCATGAAGCTTCTGCCTGCACCGCCCGATCTCCTCGTGTCAGGAATCAATAAAGGCGTGAATCTCGGCGACGATGTGTTGTATTCCGGAACGGTTTCGGCGGCGATGGAAGGAACGATCCTGGGTATTCCCTCCATGGCTGTATCACAGGAGGGGCAGGAACATTTTTATTTCGACGCGGGGGCTCGGCATGCTGTTCGCACCGCTCGTTTGATCCTGAAAGAGGGTTTGCCGGAAGAAACGCTCGTGAATCTCAATATCCCCAACCGGCCGTTCGGGTCCATCACTGGAGTCCGAGTCACCTGTCTTAGCCGAAGACGATTCGACAATCCGATCATTGAAAAGGTCGATCCGCATGGCCGGACCTACTATTGGATTGCCGGGACCCGTGTGTCGTGGAGCCGGAGCAAGGATGCCGACCACGAGGCGCTTGAGCAAGGGGCAGTCTCGCTCACGCCCATTCACCTCGATACGACCAATCATGCGGTGTTGGATCGATTCCGGAAATGGGAAACGGTGCGTAGACCAGGGGCGCATCAGGCGGCTGGATCGTCGAAGTTGAAGGACAAGAAAAGGAGCTAGGGTGATGTGGGGAATCTGATCGAAGCGATTATTACGGAGCTCAGTCGGTTTGTCGTGTCGATGATCTCGATGTTCGGGTACACCGGAATTTTCCTCACCATGGCCATTGAAAGCGCCTGCATTCCCTTGCCCAGCGAAATCATCATGCCCTTTGCCGGGTACCTCGTGGCGACGGGACAGTTCACGATGCTCGGAGTGACGTTGGCCGGTGCCATTGGGAACGTCGCGGGGTCGATTGTGGCCTACTACGTCGGTGTATGGGGTGGTCGGCCGTTTGTCGAACGGTATGGGCCGTACTTCTTGGTTTCGCACCACGATCTCGACGTGGCCGATCGGTGGTTTGCAAAATATGGCGAGGCAGCTGTGTTCTTCAGCCGGATGCTTCCGGTGGTGCGGACGTTTATTTCATTGCCGGCGGGGATTGCGCGGATGAATTTTCCGCGGTTCGTGCTGTTCACATTTGTCGGAGCCTTGCCCTGGTGCTACCTCCTGGCCTACATCGGTGTGAAGATGGGTGAACGGTGGGACCAGTTGCGGGACTATTTCCATCAAATCGATATCGTAATCGGCATCGTGCTTGCCATCACGGTGGGTTACTTTGTCTGGTCCCATTGGCCGAGGCGCCGCATCACGCCGGAGTTGTAACCCCCCCCCCATGCTCTCGATCTACAACACGCTCACTGGGAAAAAGGAGCCGTTCCAGTCGCTCCAGCTGAAGACCGTTCGGATGTATGTCTGCGGCGTGACCGTCTACGACTACTGCCATATCGGCCATGCGCGCAGCGCGCTTGTGTTCGATGTGATCAGGCGGTATCTCGAATTCAGTGGCTACCAGGTGGACTTCGTCAAGAACTTCACCGACGTGGATGACAAGATCATCAAGCGGGCGAATGAACGAGGCGTATCCTGCGACGTGATCACCGCTGAGTACATCGAGGCCTACTACCAGGACATGGGGAAGCTCGGAGTTCGACGGGCGACGAACGAGCCGAAAGCCACCCAGCATATGGCCGAGATCATTGAGCTGGTTGCTACATTGATTCAGAAGGGCCTCGCCTATCAAGTGGCCGGCGATGTCTATTTCCAGGTCGATAAATACCCGGCCTATGGCCGCCTCTCGAAACGCAAGCTCGAGGATTTGCTGGCTGGGGCGCGGGTGGATGTGGATGAACGGAAGCGCCATCCGATGGATTTCGCTCTCTGGAAGAGCAGCAAGCCAGGTGAGCCCTCTTGGGAGAGTCCCTGGGGCCCAGGGCGTCCCGGCTGGCACATCGAATGTTCCGCCATGTCGATGCGCCATTTGGGTGAGACGTTCGATATTCATGGGGGGGGGATGGATCTCATTTTCCCCCATCACGAGAATGAAATTGCCCAGTCCTGCGGCGCCACCGGCAAGGAGTTTGCGCGTTACTGGGTCCACAACGGTTTCGTGCAGATCAACCAGGAGAAGATGTCCAAGTCCCTGGGGAACTTCTTCACGATCCGAGAGATCTTTGAAAAGTCTGAGTGGCCGGATGATATTACCGGCGAAATGCTGCGCTACTTTCTCCTCGCGACCCATTACCGCGGCCCGCTCGACTTCTCTGATCACGCGATTCAAGAGGCCAAGCAGGCGCTGGACGGATTTTATGACCTCTTTCATCGGCTCGCTGAAGTCGAATCTCAATCGACCGGGGATCAGAGGTTGGGAGAGGCCATTCGTCGCGTGCGTGAGCAGTTCACTCAGGCGATGAACGACGACCTCAATACGCCCATGGCTCTCGCGGCCTTTCAGAAACTGAGAAGTGATGTCAACAAGCTCGTGGAACAGGGGCTGTCAACGCAGGCGCGTCAGCAGGCTCGCGCAGCATTTCGGGAATTGGGTTCTGTTATGGGCCTGTTTCAATTGGACACTTGGCGGTTCAACCCGGTGAGAATTCAAGAATCCCAAATTATATCTGTTCAAGATGAAGAGCGCGCTGGAGTCAAAGGCAGTCTTTCTGACACCAATATTGATTCAAAACTCGCGGAGCGCAATGAAGCCAGGAAACAGAAAGATTTCAAGAAGGCCGACGAGATTCGTCAGTTCCTCGCGTCCCACGGCATCGTCATCGAGGACAAGCCCGATGGCACCAGCCGGTGGAAGCGATAGTCAACCGGAACTGATCTATGGCCTGCACGCCGTGCGCGAAGCCTTGCGCGCCGGCTCGCGTCCGCTTCAGCGGCTGCTCATGCTGAGGACCGATCGGCAATTTGCCGATCTCGCGCAGCTGGCGAAGGCGCAGCGAGTCCCCGTTCACATCGAACCTCCGCCTGCCTTCGATCGATTGGTGCCGAGTGGAAACCATCAGGGCGTGATTGCCCTCATCGCTGCGAAATCCTACGACACGACAGAGCAGATTCTCGATCGGGCGAAGACACGAGGTGAGAAGCCCTTCCTCGTGCTTCTCGACGGGGTCGAGGATCCCCACAATTTAGGAGCGGTCTTGCGGACGGCTGAAGCGGCGGGTGTCCATGGAGTCTTCATCCCGGAACGCCGTGCAGTCGGCCTGACATCGGTGGTGGCGAAAGTATCAGCCGGGGCGCTCGATCACATCTCCGTCGGACGCGTGGGCAATCTGATTCGTCTGATTCAAGATCTCAAAGAAGCGGGCCTGTGGATCTACGGCGTGGACCCGTCGGCGGAAAAGCTCCATACCGACATCGACATGACCGGGCCGATTGCGCTGGTGTTTGGAGGAGAAGGGGAAGGCATTCGTCCAGGTGTGTTGGGGGAGTGCGACGACCGCATCAGGATTCCGATGCAGGGCCGCGTGCAGTCGTTGAACGTCTCAGCTGCAGCTGCCGTCACGCTGTTCGAAGTGGTCCGCCAGCGTCGCCGAGTCGCGGCACCAGCCGCGAAGCCTACCGAATCTTGATCGTCCCGTCTTGAATCGCCGTCTTCAGCAGCTGAGCGGTGTTCGACACGCGCATTTTTTTCATCATGTTGGCTCGATGCGCTTCGACGGTCTTGACGCTGATCTTGAGTCGTTGGCCGATTTCCTTGTTTTTGAACCCGGCCCAAATCAGTTCAAGGATCTCCTGCTCCCGGCTGGTGAGGGATTCAGGCCGCTTCTTACGGGGTGGCGGGGTCAGATTGGCCAGGGAAGGTTTGGTTTTTGCTTTCGTCTTTGCAGTCCGTGCCATTATCATGTTCTCCTTTGACGAATAGAATATTACGGTGTAATTCAACTTGACTGAGAAACGCGCAAGAACAAACCCTCGCCAAGCAGACAGGGGATTATAGAGAACTCTCTCGCCAGAAGTAAATTGTGTGAGATTGGCTCTAGTTAAAATGCCTAGATTGTTTCATTTGGCATGCGAAGTGACTCCGGTATTCCGAGCCGGCGTCTGTTCCTGAGTCAATTATGCATGAATGGTTTCTCTATCTTGTGGTCGGGACCCTGGGCGCGCTGATCGGCAGTTTTCTCAACGTCTGCATCTTCAGGCTGCCCCGAGGCGAATCGATCGTCTGGCCCGGTTCCCATTGCCCCTCGTGTGCTCACCCGATCGAGTTCTACGACAATATTCCTCTGCTTAGCTACCTGTGGCTTGCTGGACGTTGCCGGGCTTGTCGCGCGCCAATTTCGATACGCTATCCTCTCGTCGAAGTCAGCAATGCGCTTGGCTATCTCGCAATCTTATGGTCCTTTGGTCCCGGCTGGACGGCCGCTCTCTATGCTCTGTTGTTTTCGGCGTTGGTCGTGGTGACGGGAACGGATCTCACTCATAAGATGATTCCCAATGTCATTACCATGCCGGGCATGGTGGTCGGGCTTCTGGGCGCAGTGACCGTCCTGCCGGTGGGTGTGATCAATTCGGTGCTCGGCCTCATCATGGGAGGCGGCATCCTCTGGCTCTTGGCCTGGCTGAGTCCCTATCTCTTTGGCAAGGAGGGAATGGGAGGCGGCGACATCAAGCTGCTGGCTATGATCGGTGCCTTTCTTGGCTGGAAGCCGGCGCTCCTCACCATCATGATCGGTTCGCTCACTGGTTCTGTTATCGGCATCAGCTTGATCGCCCTGCGCGTCATGAAGCGAGATGACTATATACCCTTTGGCCCCTTCCTTGTGTTGGGAGCCCTCCTCTCCATGTTTTTTGCCCAGCCGCTTCTCGATTGGTATCAAGGTCTCCTCGCACCTGGCTACTAACACGCTCCCTGTATCTCTTCCGGCGAATCCTTGTATCTAAATAGTGAGAGGCGTCTCCAGTATTTCTCCCCTTTCTTGGCCAATGCACAGGCTAGCTCCGCCTCCCCGTTTCCTCGTGATAGCGCGAAACCATGCGAACTCGCGAAGTATTTCGCCTCCGCTCTTGCAAAGGATTCAGGCATCTAGTTGTGGACGAGAGTCGGCACGGGTCTTGGAGACCACGTTCTTCCTCTTAAGGGGAACTCGTCCGCGAGAGGGGGCCATGCCGAGAGAATCTCAGATACAGGAGCAAGGCTGGAGTCTGACGGAACTCCTCATCGTACTGGCGATCATGGGCATCGTGAGTGCTCTGGCCGGACCTAGTTATCAGACATGGACAGCAAGGGTACAGGCTCGTAGCGCCACTGTAGAGATTGCTTCGGAGCTCCGGTTCGCCAGACAACTCGCGATGGCCAGGCGCGAGCGCCTTCGTGTCGTATTCGATCGAGAGCTCCGCACGATCACGCTTCAACGTGCGGATGCCGAGGGAATCCTGCACGTCTATGAGTATGCGGAGAAGGGGGTGGTAGTGGAGGAACCAACCGCCGGCCCTGAACTTCTGTTTCATCCCAGCGGTCGGTCGGCAACCCCTACGACCATTCGCGTACGAGACAGTCAAGGTCGGGAAACGACATTCACCGTGAGCATCACCGGAAGAGTGTCGGTCTCATGACGCGAGATCGATTATTTAATACAGAGAGTGGAGCCAGTTTTGCTGAAGTGCTCGTGGCTATGGCGCTCACGATGATCGGACTCGTTGGGGCAATGGGAGCATTTCAGGCAGCAGAACGGATTCTTCAAACGGGGACATTGGCGACGCGCGCCCTGGCGATGGCGGAATCGCGGATTGAGGCCAAGCGATCTGCGCGATGGGATCGTCTCTTGCTTGATGATCTGAATCACGATGGTATCCCGGATCTTGTCATGCGTGACGATGGAGCAGCGGACGATGTGCTGGCCGATGACGGCGTGTACTCCGGTAGTTGGGACCAGGATGGCGTCCATCTGGTTTGGACGGTGACGCCGAGCCGTTCCGGTTCGCTGCCGGCCTCAGGGCATGTCCTGCTCGAGGCTCGCGCAATCTACAAATCCGGCGAGGGCCAGCGTGAAGTACGAGTCGGCACCCTGCGGGCCAATCCAGTGTTTGTTGGGAGCCAGTAGCGTGTCTTTTTCTGGAGCAGGCAGGATGCGGACAAGACGACATACAAGAGGAACGCGCCATCGAATACGAATGGAGGCAGGGACCACCCTGACCGAGCTGATGCTTGCCATGGCGGCTGGGTTGGTCGTCTTGGGGGCCACGCTTCAGGCCCTGTCCTATTTCCAGAAACAGTTTATGAGGCAACAACATGAGGTTGGGCAACAGCAAGATCTTCGTCTTGGGTTGGAAGTTCTTGAGCAGGAATTGCGGCTCGCAGGGTCCGGCTCTCTCACCATCGCCGCTCAGGATGTGGTGGAGTTTTCGGCGAATCTGCAAGGCCTCTCGACGACGGTTACGGCAGCGGCGGCGATCGGCCAAACGGATCTGTGGGTCGAAGACGGGCGAGGGTGGGATGACCGGAAAACCATTGTTGCCTGTTGGGCTGAGCGCTGCGAGACGCTTGCCCTGGCTCGTGATGGACAACGGCGCCTGCTCACGGTGACGCAGCCGCTGGCAAGGGCGATTCCAGCCGGGGCCTTCATCTCCCTTCTGAATCATGTCCGTTACTACAGCCGTCGCGATGACCAGGGTGTGCTCCGGTTGCTGCGACAGGTCGATGGCGGCGCAAGTGTCCTGGTCGGAGATATCAGGGAGGCGCGGTTTTCCTACTGGGATGAAAACGGTAAGGCTGTGACACAACTGGCGCTCATCAGGCTGGTCGTCGTTGAGGTGATGATGTCCGATCAAGGAATTCGGACGGTCCGGGAAATTAGCCTCAGGACCTAACGGCGGCTGAGGCAATCAAAGAATAGGAGTGAGAATATGCGCAGGGGAGAACTGCACACGTTGGAATTTATGAACGTTCCTGAAAGGGGACATGTGCTTCTCGCAGCACTCATGCTCGTATTCCTGCTCTCGATTGCCGGTATGACATCCCTGCACCTGGCAGGTCAGGATGCACCGGGCGTCAGCGCCATGAAAGAGGACAAGGTCGCGCAACAGTTGGCCGACGCGGGAGCGGATCTCGTGATGAGTTGGTTTCATGATCCGAAAACCACGCCGACATCGGTTGCTGAACTGCTCGTGAAACGTCAGGGAGACCTCACCGGTGGGCCTTCGTTCTTCGATGTAGCCGGTCGTTCGCAGTTTGTCGGGACCGCCGATCGTCCCGACATCCTTCTTGATGCGGCGAACCAAGCGGACAGTCAGACGTTAAACGATTCTCCCGGCGGCTTCTACAATGCCCTGAGAGGACTCGGCCGGATTCTTAGGGTGAAAGTGTACGGTCCCCTGCAGCCAGGCTTGCTGAGCACGGTTGAGGTAACGGCTACGACGGTCGATCGCCGCCCGGTCGCACGAACGGTTCAGCTTCAGTTAGGGGCTGTGTCCATTCCCGCGGTTCGTGCGGCGGTGCAAGTCGGACAGGCGCTCGGGACCCTGCAGCCTGGCGGTGAATCTCCGGTGTTGGTGCATTGGGGAGATCAGCGAGTGACGGGGGATCTTTCGGTCAAGCGAGTTGAGGACCTTGTGCTCAAGAGCAGTACGGCCCCTGTCACAGGCCAGTTCTATGACCAGATGATGCAGGCTCAAGATCGCTGGACCGACTATTGGATCGGCGGTACGGTCTTCATCACGTCTCCACCGCCCGGTCAGGGAGCGAGCCCTCCTCTACCATCGAATGTTCATACGTCTCAATATCCGACACCTGGCGTCCGGATCGACCGATGGGAGTATGAGCCGCTAAAGAAGGCCGCCCTTCAAGTGGGTACCTACTATCGGCTCGATCGTCTCGGACGGCTCCATCCCCTAGGGGGACTGGAGTCGGATCAAGGATTGGACCCGGCGGATGCACTCGAGTCTCAAGAGGTCGGCAGTCAACATGGACTTGTGTTCATCGATACCATCGACGGGGAAGCCCCGCGCTTGGACAACCTGGGCACGCTGATACTCGATACGGACTATTTCGAAGGGCTTCTGGTTGTCCAAGGCCATGTGGTGCTCCGGCCCCGTGCGAGTGGAAAATCCGTTCCGGCCTTGAGTCCATCCCCGGAGGGGACGAACTCGTTGGGTGCGAGAGTGCCGGTGCAACTGTCAGGCATCCACGTCAATGGGGTGCTATCAGCCGCTGGCTCCATCATGCTCGAACGGTCCACTCGCGTGCACGGCGCCCTGATCGCTGGGAACACGGTGACGGCAGCTGGAACGGGAACAGTGGCTGAGGTCTGGTACAACGTTGATTTGACGCAGGGACTCTTTCGAGGGCTTCCTGTCGTGTATCGAGCACCGGGAAGCTGGCTGGCGAAGTACTAGCAGGATGCTTATATGGACTCCCCCTTCGTTGCAAGGTCATGAGTCATGGCGATACGGTCTGACTGCACACATATATTCGGCCTCGTGGTGAACCCGTCTCTGGGTTCGGGCCCTGATGGACATTCGCGCACCGGGTCCTCATCAGAAACGCGGCCTCAGACGGCCAGTCCTGCTAGCAGGATCTCCCGGCGCCGGTCCGACCGGTCACGCCATCATCCCATGAGTCTCGCAATCAGTCATGACAGGGACACCTCCTCCCCCGTGGTTCGCTCAGGGACACGCTGCGGCGGGCTGATAGGTCCGTCCCGAGGCCAACAGCACCCAG